>CAWZYX010000004.1:0-61745 GCA_963966315.1 uncultured Winogradskyella sp.
ATTTCTATTAACTGGACTTGTCGGTAAGTTGAAGGAATTGTTCTTCCAGACTTTCTTTTCGTTTCACTAAGTGTGATAACACAATCCCATTTTCAAACATTAACTTGTTAAATTCTTTTGCTGAAAATGGTTCATTGAGAAAAGCGGTTATCAGATCTTCTTCCGTTTTAATCTTACCAAAGCGCTGGTCGCTCTCCAACAACGACTTTAATTTATTGGAACTATCTGTTTTTAATTCGAAAAAACCGTGACTACTGATCATTTCATCAACTCGTCCCGAATACAACTTTTCACCCTTTCTGAGCACCACAACATGGGTACATACCTTTTCAACTTCATCAAGCAGGTGAGAAGCCAGCAGTATGGTGGTGCCCTGACGAGCAATTTTCCGAATGATCTCACGAATTTGGTGGATACCCTGAGGGTCGAGTCCGTTGGTGGGTTCATCAAGGATTAAAATCTCCGGATCATTCAATAGGGCAGAGGCGATGGCGAGTCGCTGTTTCATCCCCAGGGAATAGGTTTTGAACTTACTGTTCTTACGGTCTAACAGGCCAACAAGTTCTAGTTTCTCCTCAATTTTATCATATCCTACACCTTTGATCTTGCAAACCAGCCGGAGGTTTTGTTCGGCAGACATGAATGGATAAAAGTTAGGCCGCTCAATGATGGCGCCAACTTTCTTAAGTGCATCGTGAGTGCTTGTGTTTCCATCAAACCAGTAGAAATCTCCTGAGGTTTTATTTACTACGTTCAGAACAACCCCCAGGGTAGTAGACTTACCGCTTCCGTTGGGGCCTAAAATGCCATAGACATTACCTTTATTGATAGTGAAGCTTAGATCTTTGACAGCAGTGAGGTAACCAAACTTTTTGGTGAGGTTTTTAATTGTAAGAATGCTTTCCAAAATTGAAATACTTTAAAATGTCAGCAGTAACTGACATCGATTGATTGTTCTTGTATGACGAATGAGAAAGTCTTTTGTTACAAGAGCTTGTTTAGGACTTAATTCCACAGGCTATCCATATCCAGGTCTTCCAGGTCTTCAAAACCATTGTTCTGCTCCATATCCAGATCGAAATCTTCTTTTTCGGCCTGGAATTGTTTTTCAGGGGCTGTTTCAGGTAACTGTCCATGGACAAACATTAGATTGGGATAGTCTGTGCCTTTGGCTTCTTCAATTATTTCGGCCAGTTCCACAAAAAAAGTCCACATGATCAGGAAGTCGTAAACATAGATGAGCTTAGGGGAGGCTTCGTGCACCACTTCCGTAATTCTGGTCCCAGCCATTGTTCTGCCTGCATTTGGATCTTCACCCATATCAAACATTGAAATTTCCTCCCCTTGATTCCAATCTGCATCGCTGAGGTAAAAGGAGGCCATTTCTAATCCGTCCAATCCAAAAGACTGGGTGATCACATTGTGCAGATCTTCAAGTGTGTCTGTTTCTCTGATCTCCAGATCTCTGAAAATATCTTCTTCAGTATCGTTATCTAAGATGACTCTAAATCGGTAAATCATGGTTTTTATAATTAAATCTGCAGAATATTGGTGTTATCTGCTCATTAGTTTGGTATGAAGCTGCCCCGCATACCTGGACTCAAGGTACACATAAAACTGAATTCCTACCAATATCGTTGCTATTAGTAAATGAAGGGGTTGTGTACTGAACGGAAAGTTGAAATAGTACATGGAAACCCCCGTTATGATTTCCAGTGCCAAGCATCCGATAACCAATTGATATTTTCTGAACCCTAAATTCAGGGTTTTTACTCTGTACAGAAGCCATAAATTGAGAAACAAAACTAAAATGGATAAGGACCTGTGCACATAAAATATCATTGGAGCCGAATTGATGAAGTCCCATTCAAGGTAGCCATATAGTTTGTTTTGAACATCAACGAACTGCCTCACCTGGGTTCCAAGGACAATTTGCAGGATACTTAAAAACAGGGCGAGGATGAGACCTAAGTGGAATTTAGAATCATATCGAAACTGCTTTTTGTTTGCATTGGATTGGAAGATCAGATAGAGGATAAGGGCCACAATGAATAATGCCATGGCCATGTGGGTTGTGATCTTAAATGGTGCCAGATTGGAGTCTACTACCGTTTTTCCAAGCCAGGCCTGGAATCCCATACCAAACACAACTAAAAGGGATAGAAGCAAATAACGTTTCTGGTCTTTCCACAGCCAAAAAGAAAGAACCGTGAAAACTAAAATTGGCAATCCAGATAATGCTCCCAGTAGCCTGTTAATGTACTCTACCCAAGTATGAACAGGATTGAATATGGCATAATCGTGAGCAGTGTAATCTTCCCAGTTATTCAGATTTATAGTAGTACCTGATGTAAAATCGGATTGGGCCACCTTTAGGGTTTCATTTACAATAATGATTGTTCCCTTCGGATAAAAATGATTGGCCTTAAACTCAATTTGTTCCTGTTCGGTAGGTGGAATGTAATAGCCAAAACACTTCGGCCAATCAGGACAACCCATCCCCGAACCGGTCATTCTCACAATGGCTCCTGCAGCAATAACAAGATATACCAGTACTAAGGCTATTTTTGCAACAAGTCTAAATTTCTCTTTCATATGCTAATCACTCTTCTGCTTCAGTCCTAATTCTTTACCTTTTTGCAGCATTAACTCTAAAGCTGCTTCTTTTTCGTTCGGGATAACCCCTTCCAAAATCGATTCCTTTAAAAAATCCTTAATAATACCTATTTCTTTCGAGGGTTGAAGATCAAAAGCTCTCATGATTTCCTCACCGCTTACCGGAGGCTGGAAGTTCCTGATTTCATCGCGTTCTTCGACCTCTTTCATTTTTTGACGGACCCGTTTAAAGTTGTTACGGTACTTTTTAAACCGCTTTGGGTTCTTCGTTGTTATGTCCGCCTCACAAAGGGTCATCAGGTCCTCGATGTTTGCACCAGCATCAAAAAGGAGTCTACGTACTGCCGAATCTGTTACCTTGTTAGAGATGGCAATAGGTCTGGAACTCATCGCCACCATTTTCTGAACAAATTTCATCTTGTCATTTAAGGGCATTCTTAGTCGTTTAAATAGATGGTAGACCATCTGTGCTCCTTTATGTTCGTGCCCGTGAAAGGTCCATCCCGTTTGTTTTTTAAATCGCTTTGTAGGTGCCTTTCCAATATCGTGAAGTAGTGCCGCCCAGCGTAACCAAAGATTATCCGTGGTTTCACAAATGTTGTCCACCACTTCAAGGGTGTGATAAAAATTATCCTTGTGCGTCTGACCCTCGATCTCATCGATCCCTTTAAGTGCAGTGAGTTCAGGAAGAATAAGCTCCAATAATCCAGTGTCATCCAGTAATTTGAAACCACGTGAAGGGATGTCCGTTGCCAGTATCTTATTCAGTTCAGAAACAATGCGCTCCTGACTTACTATTTTTATTCGATGTCTATTTTCAGTGATTGCCTTGAGCGCTTCAGGATCGATCTCGAAATCGAGCTGGGTGGCAAATCTTATCGCACGAAGCATCCTTAATGGATCGTCAGAAAAGGTGGTGTTCGGGTCTAAAGGTGTTCTGATGCATTTCCCATCCAGGTCTTTTAGACCGTCAAAGGGATCGAGAAGAGTTCCAAAATTATGTTTATTGAGACTAATAGCCAGTGCATTGATTGTAAAATCCCGTCGGTTCTGATCGTCTTCCAGAGATCCGTTTTCTACGGCAGGCTTCCTGCTATCCTTACTGTAACTCTCTTTTCGGGCCCCGACAAATTCAAGGTCCATATCGTGATAGTTGATAAGAGCCGTTCCGTATCTTTTAAAAACCTGAACCTTAGATCCTTTGCCTAACGCCTCCGATATTTTGACTGCCAGGTGAATCCCATTTCCAACGGTGACGATATCTATATCCATATCATGAACTCTGTTCAGAAAGTAATCCCGAACGTATCCACCAATCACATAGGTTTCCATTTGCTCTCTTTGGCAAACCTCTGAAACTGTTTTAAAAATTGGATTTTTGAGTGCTTCTTTGCAGACCATAAACTGGCTATGTACACGAATTATTTAACGGACTGCAAAGTTACTTATTTAGGCACATTATATAAAGGATAAGTTGTTAAGACTGTACCTACTGTTTAACTTTCGCCACTGTTGCATATTGGGGGTAGGCGATATCCATGGCCGTGAACAAAAAAAGTATGTTGTAAAGTATTACTTTTAAAGACTTACTTCTATTGATGCCCTGCATTCTTTCTATTTCATATCCTGCCTCCTCATACATGCGCCTGATCGTACTTTTTGTAAAGAACCTGAGGTGGGTATGGTCCATTACCCCATAAGGCTCATACCTCCAGTCTTTTTTGAAAAGAAGACGCATAAATGTATTGTGATATCGAACATTTGGTATTGAGGAAACTATTTTTCCGGTTGGACTGAG
This sequence comes from uncultured Winogradskyella sp., assembly GCA_963966315.1. Lineage (GTDB taxonomy): Bacteria > Bacteroidota > Bacteroidia > Flavobacteriales > Flavobacteriaceae > Winogradskyella_A. Next base: position 4,415 of record CAWZYX010000004.1, read on the forward strand.
ATTAGACTTTAGTTGTTCAACCACTGAAAAAGGATCTGCTAAATGTTCAAGAACATCATTGCAAAAGATAACGTCAAAGTAGTTCTTTGGTAAATGGTGCAAATGGTCTTCACAAGGACCAACGAAGACCTTATCTAAAATAACCTTCGCTTTCTCTGCTTCAGACTCCATGAGTTCAATACCCCAAGACCTCATTTTCAGAATTCTTTAAATTTTTGGAGAACGAGCCCTCCGCGCATCCGATTTCAAGAATTCTAGTTGCTCCTTCAGGAAAAAATGCAAACATCTCAGTTCTTGGAACATCGTAGTAACCTTCGGGTTTATTTTGGTAATTCATCCATGATTTCTTTGTAGACCTTATAGGTCTGTTCTGCCATTACCTCGGTTGTAAAACCGTCCATTAGACGTTCGTAACTGAGTTGAGCAAATTTCTCTCTCATCACCGGGTCTGCTTTGAGCTTTAAAATGTTTTCGCCCAAAGAGACTGCGTTGTGCTTGGGACTAAGATAGCCATTTTTGCCATTTACAATAACCTCACGAATACCGCCAACATCGGTACTTACCACGGGTACTTTAAAATACATGCTCTCGTAAATAAAATGAGGCAGCCCTTCACTTTGTGAGGTCATTAAGGAAAGATCGAATTGAGGAATAAAGTTTGGGGCATCTTTCAAATAGCCGAGAAAATGGACATGATCTTCAAGGTTTAACGCCTCAACTCGACGTTTTAAATTTTCAGTTCTGTCCGTAAACATTCCGATCTGCACAAAGATGAGCTCTTTGATTTTTCTTCTATTTACCAATTCATCGGCTATATCGATGAGGGTATCCAGATGTTTGGCTCGGATGTGATTGGCAATATTGCCAATTACGAAATGTTCTTTTGAAAGGTTGAATTTATTTCGCAGCTCATATGGGGTCAAAGAACTTTTTGGTATGTGGGTTCCGTCATAAACGGTGATCAGTTTACTGTGATCTCTAATGCCTTTTTCAGCAACTCGCATAGTCTCATTGGAGACGCAAAGTATCTTTTTGATCTTGGGATAATTATATTTAAACAGCGTTTTTTTTCGCTGTTTAATGGGAAAAGACGTTTTTTTACTAAACACAAACGGAGGTAAATTGAAGATTTTGTCCGCGATAATGGCGAGCTGAATGGCACTGGGGTCATGGATATGAATGAGGTCAATTTTGTGCTTTCTACAAAGAAAGCCGATTTTAAGAGCATAGCGTATATCGATCTTTATGGCCAAAGTGCCTGTGGAGTAGTTTAAATCGGTTTCTTGCAAGCGCTGATGAAAAACAGAGTCTTTAACGCAAAGAATCAGATTTTTATGCTCAGGATGTTTGTGCTTGAGTTCGTAACAAAGGTTTTCAATGTGGTGTTCACCACCACCCCAAGTTTTAACCGCAGAGAGATGTAAAACATTCATTTCAAATCTCTTTTAAATGCTGCTTATGCTTCAACGAATCGCTCAAAGGAGCCCCTTTCAGGTACAGTAAGAACATATCAAAATACGCAGGTTTTACAAAACACTTGAGCAGGGATTTCATCACAAGCCACCATCTGAGAATTAGGTAGGAAACCATTCCGGAGTTTTTTTTGAGTACGTAAAGCAGCGAGCGTTTTAATTCTTTTTTGATCTCTCTGTTTTTTGCAGTGCTTTGTCCATTTAAATGGACAAAGCGAGCTTCTGGTACGAGAAAACAACTACCCCTATTCGAATTTTTGTAAATTCTATAGCAGAGATCCGTTTCTTCAAAGTATAAAAAAATATTGGTATCAAAACCACCAACCTTACTGAATGGGTCAGACCTTACAACCAGAAAAGACCCCGGTACAGATTCAACCTTTAGGGGCTTGTCATAAGTCTTATTTCTTTTGGGATACCTTTTCGGGTCTAGTTTTTCCAATAGGCTTCTTCCGAACAATTCCCTCTTCAGACTTAGAAAATGATCAAAGGATTTTTGAACTTCCCCGTGTTCATTAAACTGTTGTGGAGCGCAGACAGCTGCCTCAGGGGTTTCTTTAAAGAAGTCGTCCAGGATTTGCAAGCAGTCATTCATAAGCAAGGTGTCATTATTTACAAATGCGTAGTATTTACATCGCTTGGCAAACTGAACTCCAAACATATTGCCTCCACCAAATCCCGAATTGATTTTACTGCGAACGAGCTGAATGTTCACAGAATTCAATGTTGTCACGTAGCTTTTTAAGGTATGGAAATCTTTTTCGTCAGAGGCATTATCCACCACTAACAACTCGTAACTGATTGATCTGCTTGTTTCAGATAAGATGGAGTTAATGCAATTGATCGTATGTCCTGCAGAGTTGAAATTAATAATGATAACTGCAAAATCGTTCATATAAGCGCAAGATAAGCTTCCTGTTAACCAGACCCCAAAGATAGAAATCTTATTGATTCAGTTTAAACCTAGAAATATAGCATTCCGTTAAGAGTTGAAATTATGATATCTTTGAGAACTTATGGAAAACTAAAAAGGAGTAAATCATTATTTTAGATGGTGGTACATTGTATCCCCTTTATAGAGTTTCTAAGGAATGACAAACCCTAAAACGAATGTGATAAACATGACCAGCGCATTTTTTTCAATTTTGAGGATCGATGATAAGTCAAATAAATACAAGCTTTGAAGGAGGTCATCAAAAACAGCTACAAGGTCTACAAGGATGATCTGAGTGAGGTGATTCTGGAATTTGATTCCTTGGGACGGAATTTTGGCAATCAGGACAGGAATGCGTTGAAGTTGTTTGACCTTCCATTTGGGGTCATCAATGTGAAGTCTTTCAAAATACCCAATTTGGTGAACAAAATTGCGTATCGTTTTTTTAGAAAAAGTAAAGCGCAGCGGTCCTATGAGTATGCCAATATTCTCAAATCCAAAGGGATAGGAACCCCAGAACCCATTGCGTATTACGAGTTTCAATCACTATTCTTCTTTGGAAAAAGCTTCTATGTTAGTCAACAAATTGATTGCGATTATACCTATAGAGAGTTAACAACTGACTTTTCCATTCCCAATTATGAAACCATACTGCGTCAGTTTACGCGCTTTACATTTCAGTTACATGAGCAGGAAATTAATTTTTTAGACCACAGCCCCGGAAATACCCTCATTAAAAGGACCACCGCGGGCTATGAGTTCTTTTTGGTGGATCTGAACCGAATGAAGTTTGGTCCTTTGACATTTGAAGAGCGCATCAAAAATTTTGCGAAGCTCACCATTCACAAATCGATGATTGAAGTGATGAGCGATGAATACGCCAAATGTATCCAAAGGGATTACAATGAGGTATTTGATCTAATGTGGGCATCCACTCTGGAATTTCAGGAGCGGTTTCATCGAAGGAAACGAATCAAAAAGAAATTGAAGTTCTGGAAAAACCACTAGTCCCGCTCTAGTCGCTGGAGCTCTCTCAGTTTAGCGTATTTTAAAAACGTTCCATGGGCGGTTTGGACGCATATAACGAAACCGTTTAACCCATCCAGGAACCCGAGTCTTAGAAAGTAGGCCTTGATAAATGCCCAGGTGGCTCTGTAGGTCATGATCCAAATGTTAGACCGTCTCCCTAATAGGTAATATTCATTGGCAGAGATGGAGGAAAACTTTTCTATCTTCTGATTGTATTCGCTCAGAGAGTTGAACACCCAGTGCAACAAATCACCTTTTAGCCATGCTTTTGTTGTTCCGAGCTTAAGCACATACGTATCATGCGGATTAATACCCTGCCATTTACCGGATCCTTTTTTAAAAAGTCTCAGCTTACGGTCTGGATACCAGTCTGAATGATGGATCCACTGACCGCAAAAATTATTCTTTCGATTAAAAAAATACCCATCGTGGACCCAATTGGTCTTTACTGCCAGGATGGATGCCTTCAGGGTATCACTTAAGGCCTCATCACCGTCCAATGACAGAATATGATCGTAAGCCGCCTGATCCACCGCGAAGTTCTTCTGTTCCTTGTACCCCAAAAATTTCTGTTCAACGAGTCTCACCTCAAACTTTTTGCAAATCTCCTGAGTTCTATCGGTAGAAAACGAGTCCACCACAACAATTTCATCGGCTACCTCGGTTAGAGAGTTCAGGCATTTCTCCAGGTGTTCTTCCTCGTTGAAAGTAATAATGACAGCTGATAGTTTAACCATGTTGTCGTTTTTGAACTCTATTTAAAAATCGAGACAGTTCAGTTTTAAAAAGCTCAGGTTTCAATTGAGTATAGAGGAATCTACTTTGCTTTTTTAAATGCTTGTATTTTTTGATTTCTTGATAAGGGACTTTATTATAATCTTGCAGATGAACCGATACGTTGGTAGTACCGTTATCAAACACACTCCAGTGACTTTTTTCAATCCAGGGGGAGAAGATACTGAACGTAGGGATATTTAATGCTTTGGCCATATTGATGGCCCCACCTTCATTACCGATCATGGCAGTACAGAAGGAAGTTAGTCCCAGAAAATCACGAAGTCCTTTTCCAAATACATTGAAAAAAATCTGTTTTTGTGCTTTCCGGGAACAGAGCTCAAAAATATCCCTGGCTTCTTTGATCTGGCCTGGGATGTAATTAAATAGGATTTGTGCTTCCTTAGTTTCCATGCAGATGTGGTCTATAATCTCCGCCATATAATGGAAGGGGTAGGTCTTTGCAGGTCCACTTCCCAGTAAACTGATCATAAAAATAGGCGAATCAGTTTTAAGGCCGTGCAGTTGAAGAATATCAAAGGCTTTTTGTTTTTCCTGTTGGGTAAGGTAAATTTTTGGCGGAATGGGTTCTTCCACCAGGCCCAAAGGTTCGAGTAACTGTATTCTGTTCTCAATGGCCAGTCCGGCTCTGGTTGTTGGTTCGTCCTTTCTTTTAACCGTATCGGTGTAAAAAAACCAGGTGTAGCTTTTATAGTAAGAGATGCGTTGAGCCGCCCCGGAAAAGAAAGTAATGAGATTACTAGAAAGCTTTGCATAGACATCAATCACGATTTCATACTGTTCTTTTCGTACTTTTTTGATCAGATGCCAAATCTCTAATTTACTCGCTTCCATTTTAGGGGTGAACAACAAAAACGCATCAATATGAGGATGATTTTCAACTACAGGCAAGGTGTGCGAGTTGATCAAATAATGCAACTCAGCTTTAGGGAACTTTCTTTTTAATGCTTCAAACAAAATGCTTGAGGTAAGCACATCCCCAATCATCTTTTGTTGAATCACCAGTATTTTCAAACCAATCCGTTTTTCTTCTCTCTAAAGATAAGGGTTAATCATTTTCAGACAGCAACGTTATACTCTCTTAGGGCATCGTTTAATGAGGTCTTTTTATCGGTGCTTTCTTTGCGTTTACCAATGATCAAGGCACAGGGGACATTGAATTCTCCGGCTGGAAATTGTTTGGTGTATGATCCTGGGATAACAACGGACCTGGCAGGAACCACGCCTTTCATTTCTACCGGTGCTTCACCAGTAACATCAATAATTCTGGTACTCATTGTCAGAACTACATTGGCTCCAAGCACCGCTTCTTTTTCTACCCGAACTCCTTCTACAACAATGCATCGCGAACCAATAAATGCGCCATCTTCAATGATAACAGGTGCTGCTTGCAAGGGTTCTAACACACCACCAATTCCAACGCCCCCGGAAAGGTGCACATTCTTTCCTATTTGGGCACAACTGCCAACGGTGGCCCAGGTGTCTACCATGGTGCCTTCATCCACATATGCGCCTATGTTCACATAACTAGGCATCATGATCACGCCTTTGGAAATAAAGGAACCGTATCTTGCTACGGCATGAGGAACAACGCGTATCCCTTTACCGGCGTAGTCCGATTTTAAAGGGATTTTATCGTGGTATTCAAATATTCCAACTTCATGGGTTTCCATTTTTTGTATGGGGAAGTATAGTACAACTGCCTTTTTGACCCATTCATTGACCTGCCATCCGTTTGCAGTGGGTTCAGCTACTCTCAACTCTCCAGAATCGATAAGGCTGATGACCTTTCTGATGCCTTCAACGGTTTCGTTTTGAACCAGAAGGTCTCTGTTTTCCCATGCTTTTTCAATAAGATCCTTAAGATGTTTCATTTGCTAATTTTATAGGTTCAAAGATAAATGTATATGTCGTTGACCGAAAGCCATTAAGTTTTTTTTATCTCATTCCTAAATCGAATTAGCATTATCTTTGGAACATGGCTAGAGTAGTTGCCTTAGATTACGGACTAAAACGAACTGGAATTGCTGTGACGGACGAGTTACAAATCATCGCTTCGGGTTTAACAACTGTGCATACGGTGGATTTGATGGATTTCCTCAACCGCTATTTAACCGAAGAAGATGTGGAATGTCTGGTTATTGGCAAGCCTAAACAAATGGATAACACAGATTCAGAGAGTGAACCATTTATCAGGGATTTTATCGACCGATTAAACCGACGGTTTCCGGAACTTACCATTAAGCGAGTTGATGAACGATTTACATCAAAACTGGCAGTACAGGCCATGATTGACGGAGGATTAAAAAAGAAGAAAAGGAGAGATAAATCCATTGTAGATACTGTTAGTGCCACTCTTATTTTACAAAACTATCTTCGCTCAATTTCTTAAAAAGAGTTGTAATTTTGCAGCACAAAAATGAATGGAATGATTTTACCAATTGTTGCTTATGGCGATCCCGTTTTAAAAAAGAAAGCTGTTGATATCGATTCGTCTTATCCGAATCTGGATGAATTAATCACCAACATGTACGAGACAATGTACGGGGCATACGGTGTTGGATTGGCCGCACCACAAATTGGTCTGGCTATTAGGCTTTTTGTTGTAGATACAGAGCCTTTTGCTGAGGATGATGACTATTCTGAAGAAGAAAAAAAGGAATTGAAAGGGTTTAAAAAGACATTTATAAACGCTCGAATTGTTGAAGAACATGGTGAGGAATGGTCTTTCAACGAAGGATGCCTAAGCATCCCGGATATACGCGAAGAGGTAAAACGCCAGCCAAAGATCAGAATTAAATATCTGGACGAACAGTTTAAAGAGTGCGAAGAGGTTTATGAAGGACTCATTGCACGCGTGATCCAGCACGAGTACGACCACATTGAAGGTATTTTGTTTACGGATAAGTTATCCTCCTTTAAAAAACGAATCTTAAAGGGGAAACTTACTAATATCTCCAAAGGAAAAATTAAAGTAGACTACCGGATGCGCTTTCCGGAAATGAGTAAAAAGCGATAAAAAATAAATTATGGGATTAGATGAAATACTGGCCATATCTGGAAAACCAGGTTTGTTTAAAATTGTAACCAGAACGCGAACCGGAGCAGTAGTTGAGTCTTTACTGGACAAAAAACGAATAACGGTAGGGCCGCACAGCAACGTTAGTGTTTTGAGCGAAATTGCTATTTATACCTTGCACGAAGAAGTGCCTTTGCCAAAGGTTCTTAAAAAGATAAAAGATAAGGAAAGTGGAGGTCAGACGTCTGTTTCACACAAAGATGGTAAGGATGCCCTGGAAGAATATTTTTTTGAGGTACTTCCAGACTACGACGAAGACCGGGTGTACGCTTCAGATATTAAGAAAGTAGTTCAATGGTATAATTTACTTCAAAAGCACGATTTCTTGGAGAACCTGGTAGAAGTTGATTCTGCCGAAGTCGATGACACAGAAGAAGAGTAATGGCAGATCGAAAAGAGCAATTAGCAGCATTTGATCGTTTGTTAACCATCATGGATGAGCTCAGAGCAGGATGTCCCTGGGATAAAAAACAAACTATGGAGTCCTTGCGGCATTTGACCATTGAAGAGGTCTATGAGTTAGGGGACGCTATTTTGGATAATGATCTGGTAGAGGTTAAAAATGAATTAGGTGACCTTCTATTACACATCGTTTTTTATTCCAAGATCGGTTCTGAAACCAACGATTTTGATATTGCCGCAGTCTGTAATAGTATCTGTGATAAACTAATTGACAGGCACCCCCATATTTACGGAGACCTCGATGTAAAAGACGAGGAAGAGGTAAAAAAGAATTGGGAACAACTGAAATTAAAAGAGGGGAAGCAAAGCGTTCTTGAAGGAGTTCCTATGAGTCTTCCAGCTATGGTTAAAGCAAATCGTATACAGGATAAGGTGGCCGGAGTTGGCTTTGACTGGGAGGCACCCCATCAGGTTTTTGAAAAAGTTAAAGAGGAACTGGAGGAGTTGCAAAGCGAAATTGAAGATGAGAATACCAATGCCATCGAGGCAGAGTTTGGAGATGTCTTATTTTCATTGATTAATTACGCTCGCTTTTTAAATATCAACCCTGAAAACGCGCTGGAGAGAACCAACAAAAAATTTATGTCCAGGTTTATGTTTCTGGAACAAAAATCAAAGGAGATAGGAAAATCATTGAAAGAAATGAGCTTAGATGAGATGGATCTTTATTGGGAACAGGCTAAAAAATATCATTCCTGAAATCCAAACACCTATTTTTCTCGTATCACTATTATACAGATGATATTTGTTTTCATAGAACGTCATCTGGTTATGGTTTATTTAGTTTAGTTAAGAAAAAACCCATTTGATTTTCAAATGGGCTTTTTTTTATTCGGATTTATACATTTCTCGTATGGTCTTCAATTTGGATTTCCATACTTCCAGCTGATCCTTATGTCGCTCGATATTATTAAGAACATCCTTTACCACTGGATTTTCTTCATCGATATTTGAGAAGAACTGTAAATTATTTTCCAGTTGGTTGATTTCAGATTTAACCTCGTCTATTTTCTTTCTAATGTAGTTTTGTTCATTGTCAAGCTTGCGGTGATCGCCGTCATCCTTTAAAACCTCTAACTTACTATTGAACTTAATGAGCTCTGCTTCTGCAGGGTCTATATCCATTTTAGAAAAAGCTTCATCTACCACTTCGGTAAACTTCCCTTCGATATACCTCTTGTTTTTAGGAACAGCACCAAGGCTTTTCCATTCTTCAATTTTAGATTTTAAAAACTCCAGATCCTCTTCCTGAGAATCCTCGGCTTTAAATTCTTTGAGCTTGGTTAGTAAGGCCTTTTTTTGATCGAGAGCGTCATACAAATGCTGATTCTCTGATTTTTTGGCTGCATGTAGTCTGTCAAAATAGTAATTGCAGGCATCCTTGAATTCTTTCCATATCTTATCGCTGTCTTTACGTGGGACATGTCCTATTTTTTTCCAATCACTCTGAATTTTTTTCATCAGTGGAGTAACGGTTTTAAAATCTTCGCTGTCCTTATTGTCCTGAGCAATTTTGATGAGTTCCCTTTTCTTTTCCAGATTGTCAAACTGATCTTTTTTTAGATTTTTATAAAATTGATTTTTACTCCTGTTAAAGGTTCGAACAGCATCTTTGAATTTGGTCCAGGTGGCTTCATTAAGGCGCAGTGGTACTTTTCCGGCATTGAAAAAATCCGTTCTAAGTTCTTCAAGCTTCTTTATTTTTTTCTGCCAGGCACCGTGCGAATTAGTAGGTTCTGACAAGAGGTTCCGTATACTTTCAATAATAGCTTCTTTCCGCTCTAGATTTTTTTCGTAGGCCTTTTCTAAATCGGCGTAGTATTCCTGTCTTCTTTGGTGGATTACTTTGGTGGCTGCGCTGAATCGATCCCAAATTTGCTCCCGTTCAGATTGAGCGACAGGTCCCAGTTCTTCCTTCCACATTTTGTGAAGAGCCTGCAATTCTCTAAACGCTCTGTTTATATTCTCATCTTTAGCCAGTGCCTTAGCCTGATCTATAATTTTTAGCTTCTGCTCGAGGTTATGTTTAAAATCGAGATCTCTTAAATCCCTGTTCAGGTGAAGAAAGTCATAAAAACGCTCAACGTGATGGTGATAGGTATTCCAGGCATTGTTGTATTTATCCCTTGGAATGGGGCCTGCATTTCTCCATCGCTCCTGAAGATCTTTGAACTGCTTGTAGGTGGTATTGATATTTTCTTCAACATTGATCAGGCCTTTGATTTCTTCGATAATATCCAGACGAGTTTTTAAATTCTCCTTTAGGTTTGTTTCCCGCTCTTTGTAATATTTTGAAATCTGTTCCTTATAACTTCGATACGCTTTATTAAATGATTTCTTAGCATCATTGCTGTAATAGAAATCAATTGGATTGCCTCCATCACTTAGGAAGTCCTCTTTTTTTTCTTCCAGAAGAGCGTTAAATTTTGTATTGAATTCGATCTTTATTTCATTTACCTGTTTCGAGATGGTTTGAATTTTATGATTGCTAATGAGCTTTTCCAAAGATTTCACAAGGGCCTCCAGGCTCATTTGATGATAATCTTCTTCTTCGATCTGATGACGTTCTTTATTGTCCTCGTCCTCAGCATCTTCTGCGTTGGAAGCTGAAATCTCATCAACATGCTCTTCATCCTCAGAGTAGTTCCTTATTTCAGGCTCTTTTCCATCGGAAAGTTCTTCAGTGCTATGCTCCGAAGCGGTTTTCTCATTCTCTTTGGAGAGTTCTGAAGTGTTGTTTTCCTCTCTGTTTTCTGCTGAGGATTTTTGATTAGTTCCGTCTGCTTTGTGCAGGTTATCGTGCTCTGACATGCTCTGTCCTTTATTATTTTATAACGATAAAGATACTAATCACCTTACTAATAGAAAAGACAGTGGCTTAGCAAATCGAGTCGATTATTAGGAATTCATCCAAATTTTCCACGCTTCTTCGGCCTGAATGTGAAGCATTTCCAGTCCGTTAATCGTTTGTGCACCTTGCACTAATCCACAACTTAAGAATTTGGTCTGTTCTGGATTATAGATCAAATCATAGCAGATATGGTTTTTACCAATCCCTTCATAAGGGATATCCGGGCAATTATTTACTTTTGGAAAAGTGCCAATTGGTGTGCAGTTGATAATGATTGGGTATGATTCAACGATGGATTCTGTAAGGTCAGAGTACAGAAACTTTGCAGCAGAATTGGTATTTCGCGATACGTAGTCGTATGAAATGTTCATTATGTGAAGTGCATATGCTATAGCTTTTGAAGCCCCTCCTGTACCCAGTATCAATGCGCGGTTATGATTTTCCTTCAGAAATGGTTTTAAAGACTTTTTAAAACCCAGGTAATCTGTATTGTAACCGATTAATTGTCCTTGATTAGTGATTCTAATCGTATTTACAGCGCCTATACTTCTGGCTCTTTTATCAATCGCATTTAAAAAGGGAATAATGTCTTCTTTATACGGAATAGTAACGTTTAAACCCTTTATGTTCTCATGTTTTTGTAGAACAGCGGATAGACCATGAATGCTTTTCAGGTCAAAATTTTCATATATATAAGGAAGGCTCTCTTTCTTGAATTTGGCATTAAAATACCCTCTTGAAAAAGAGTAATCAATGTTCTTTCCAATGAGCCCAAATCTAAATTTAAATTCGTCGGGTTCTTTTACCATACCATTCTAATCCTAAAACTATTAAAACACCGATAGCAATATAACCAATTGCTAAAAATGTATTCTCATTCAGCTCCGGAATGTAACGTTGATAATTTTCTACGATGCGTTCTCCTGTAGAATCTAATTTAAAAGCACCGTCTTTTCCAATCTGGTAGATTGTTTTTTTCCAAGGCCATACGACACCTAATGAACCTATAATGAACCCAATAATGGTGGCCAGTGTAATATTCTTATAATGCTTTAGAATGTAATTAAGAAGGTGTGAAAAAGTAACCAAACCAACAAAAGAACCAATGGTAAATACTCCTAACACTTTAAGCATTCTTATACGAGTGTTATCCCTGATAAACTCAAAATCCCCAGAAAATACATCTTTAATAGTGTCATACAAGGCGTTAACAGAATCCACCAGGAGAAGGACATAATTTCCTAATAATATGAGGATGAAGGAGCCTGAAAAGCCCGGAAGGGTCATTCCTGAAACGCTGATGATACCACAAAAGAAGACGAAAAGGAGATGGTCATTTTCCTTTGCCGGATCCAGAAAACTAATACTAAGTCCAATAATTGAACCCAGGAGTAGTGCCGTAAATGTTCGCTTATTCCAGGCACTGAAGTCCTTGTGAATGTAGTAGATAGATCCCAGAATCATCCCGAAAAACAAGCTCCATACATAGAGCTCATAGTTGCTTATCAGATAGTCCAGCAATTTGGATACACTGAAATAACTAACAATCATACCAAAGAACAGTAATGTTAAAAAGCTTCCATTCACATATTGATAAAAGCTCTTAAAGCGACCATTAAGTAGGAGCTTCAGTGCGGTCTTGTTGATCCGTTGCAATGAAAAAATAAACTCTTCGTAGAACCCTGAAACGAAAGCTACAACTCCACCCGATACTCCGGGAACTTTGTTAGCAGCACCCATAGCAAGACCTTTAATGATCAAGAATATACTATCAGTAAAGGATCGTTTAGTTTGCATGAATGTTCTGTTTTTTCGAACCCAGCTTTTCAAGGATTAAAATACCGACAAACCCAATGACCATAAGTACAAGTGCATACGCGATCTGTGGGTCTCCATCAAATTGTGACGGTAGGATACTTTTCTGCAGTAGCGGTACGGTATGACCGTCTGAATTAACCCTTGTTGTTATAGTCTCTTTCCATGGCCATATTTTATTCAGGGAACCGATCATAAAACCTGTTAGAATAGACAGAGTAAGATTTTTGAAGTGTTTAAACATCCAGTTCAAGGCTTTTGAAAAGACTTTTATTCCGATAAGAGCACCAGTCCCAAGCAGAGAAACATTAATAAGACCTTCTTTTAACAGTTCCCAGTTGCCCTGCGATAATCCCTCAATTATAAAATTAATGGTATCTATAGCGATTTCATAGGCACCGAGGATTAATAAAATAAAAGCTCCTGAGACCCCGGGTAAAATCATAGCAATGATTGCAAGGAAGCCACAAAACAGAAGATAAATACCACTATCCGGACTGGCGAAGGGCTCTGCTACAGTGATATAATAAGAAACAACAGAGGTGATGAGAAGGGCCACTGCGCTTCTAATGGTCCATGATTTTATTTGTCTGGCAATATAGAATATACTGGCAAATACGAGCCCGAAGAAAAATGCCCATAACAAGATAGGTTGGTTTTCCAGAAGCCATTTGATAATTCGCGATAAGGAGATGATACTTATGGCTATACCGAAAAAAAGACTTAGTAAAAAGTTGCCATTTATGGAGGACCAGGCAGCATAAAAACCCTTGTTCTTCCACCTCTTAAAAAAGTCGAAACCGATGCCATCAATACTTTCTATGAGTTCCTCATAAATACCTGAAATAAAGGCGATTGTTCCACCTGATACTCCAGGAACAACATCAGCAGCCCCCATTGCAATTCCTTTTAAAGTAACCAGTAAATAGCCGAAAACACCTCGCTGCATGAAGAGAATCTATTAAGCAACGAATTTATGGATTTTAAACGGAGCCTCCTTTAAATTTTTCCAGGATTTCGCAGACTACAGGATGCTCCTCCAAACCTGGAAACAGCTCTAGCAGAATGAAATCATATTCAGGGTCGGACTTATAAGCATTTTTAAGGTGATAACGACCCTGATGACTGTCTGAGGTTTTAAAATGAAGACCCGCTAATCGAAAATCAACTTCAGCAGAATCGGTATAAAATTCAGAGGCCTGGTTTAAATTGATGATCGCTGCTTCATATTCTCCTAATTGGACAAGAATATCAGCTCTGCATAGCCAGGTATCTAATTCGTAATTCCCTAATTCCAAGGTTTTTTGATATCCGTGCTCAGCTTCCTCCAGAAAGTTTAGCCTGAGATTAATCTGAGCATATAATTTCCAGTAAAGAACGTTGTCATTGTCAATGGCTATGGCCTTGTTTATAAAATAGAGAGCCTTCTGATAGTTGTGCTTTTTAAGATAAAATTTTGTAATGGCAATCCAGCCTTTGTCGAGCAGGGGATCTTCTTCAACGGTTTTGTCAAAGAATTGAACAGCCAGTTCGTCATGCCCCATTTTTTCATAACAATGACCAATCCTTAACAGTGCAAAAGAGGTGGGGTCATCTAAAGCTAGAGTAATCTTATACTGTTCGATGGCCTCTTTACATTTTCCTTGCTTTTCAAGGACCTTTCCTTTTTCAAGATAGGCACCTATAAAGGTGTCATCTGAGATGATGGCAAAATCAAAAGCGGTTTCAGCTTTTTTAAACTCTTTAATGGCAAAATACTGCCTTCCTAGCTGATGCCATGCAACTTCACAATAGGGATTTCTATCCAGGTAATGATTCAGAAATTCGATAGCTTCTTTGTTTTTATCTAGAAAATCAAAGCAGTATACGATATTGTGCAGGGCAGAATAATCCATTAAATCAGCCTCAAGACATTTCTGAAAATAAATGATGGCGTTTTCAAACTGATCCAGGAACAGATACTCCATTCCCACAAGCGCATAAATATCAGATGCATCCTCTTCCTCCGAAATTAACTCGAGAGAGGATAATAATACTTTAATGGCCTCCTCGTGCTCATCTTTTTTAGATAAAATGTTTGCCTTCTGTATGTAAATTTCTTCATTATTAGGTTCCAGAATATGCAACTGGTCTAAAATATCATCTGCGGTGTCAAATTTATTTTCAATCACCAGTATTTCCACTTTGAACAACTGGAGGTTAACGGAGCTAGGGTGCTGCTCAAGGCCAAGTTTGATAGCTTTTTTGGCAAGCGCTACTTTTCCGGAATCGAGATAGTAGTGTATGATGTTTTCAAATTCGTTAGAATCGAAGAAGAGGATATCGTTCGTTTTAAGCATCGATTCGAACTTGGTCAGTGAAATATTGTTGAGATCGTCGTTCTGACTATATTCCATAAGCAAATGAATTGTTCACTGATTTAAAATTAAAACTAACCCCTAAAGAAATGGGCTTTGGTTACTTTTGTTTTTAACAATTATATTAACATATAAAAAATTACCCTAGGCCAATAAAGTGGTTTTACCTTTACGTATTAGCCCTTATATAGTATTTTCAAAAGCTTCCAGAATCAGGTCACAAGCTTTATTTATTTCACTTTCGTTGATGGTCAGTGGGGGAGTGATTCGTATCGCTCGGCTTTCATAAAGTAACCAAAATAAGATCACTCCTTTGCTGAAGCAGTAGGTAATGACTTTGTTAGTGATATCTGAACCCTCTGTAATGAGGGCAAGCATGAGCCCTCTTCCGCGAATTTCTTTAATAGCAGGGTGCCTTAGTCGTTTTCTGAATAACTGCTCCTTCTCTAGAGCGGCTTCCATTAAATTGGAGCTCAGTACTTCTTTTAAGGTGGCCAGGGCTGCTGACGCAATTACGGGATTTCCTCCAAAAGTGGTAATATGTCCTAGTTTTGGATGATTACTGAATTTCATCATGAGCTCTCTTGATGTTGTAAAAGCCCCAATTGGAAGTCCTCCTCCGAGACCTTTTCCAGTGACCAGAATATCGGGTGTTACCTTGTAATTTTCAAAACCAAACAGGGTTCCTGTTCTTCCCATTCCGGGTTGGATTTCATCAAGAATCAAAAGTGCTCCAACCTGTTCACAGCGGTTTTTTACCTTAAGCAGGTAGTCGTTAATCGGTTCAATAAAACCGGCACCACCCTGAATACTTTCTAAGACAACAGCTGCTGTTTTTTCGGTAATCTGATTGAGGCACCATTCACAGTTGAACGTTATGTGTTTCACATCTGGAATAAGTGGCAGAAATGGCGCCTTACGTTCATGGTAATACATCAAACTTAGCGACCCCATGGTGTTCCCATGGTATGCGTTTTTTGCTGCAATGATCTCAGAACGACCCGTTTGTAATCTGGCAAGTTTAAGACTTCCTTCAATGGCCTCAGTTCCGGAATTAACGAGATAAGTCATTTCGAGCGGTGCAGGTAATAATTCCGAAAGAAGTTGACACAATTCCACCGCTGGTTTTTGAATAAATTCACCATAGACCATTACATGCATGTATTGATCTACCTGATCTTTTATGGCCTGAACCACTTTCGGATGACTGTGACCAAGAGTACATGCCGATACACCAGCTACCAGATCTAAATAGGAAGTTCCTTTTGTGTCGTAGATATAAGACCCTTTCGCAGACTCTATTTCCAAACCCATAGGATGAGGTGTTGTTTGGGCCTGATATTTAAAAAAATTCATCACCACTATTGTTCACCTTCCTTTTTGTTTAGATCCTTTTTTTGAATCTCCTTTTTTTTGGTACCTAACGAATCCGGAAGGGAGCCTTGTTGTTCAGGGATGCTTCTTGCCGCTTTGTTAATTTTGTCCTCATCATCAGGAGCGGCCATATCAATTCGTTCAAGCAGACCTTCATTAAAAAATGTTTCCGGTGGCTCAGGGTCTGCAAATCCATTTATCCTTGGCAAATTGTAAGATCTGTCGTTTATAAATAAATCTTCGACACTTCTAGGCCGTTCTCGCCCTCGCCAGTCAAATCCTCTGAGCTTATTGGCATTTTGTGGAAATTGCGATTCAGGAATAATCTCTCCATCCGGTCGGTTTTTTAAAGTAATTACCTCAATGGCATTATCGGATATCTGTATGTTGATACTACCGGACCTGGACTTATTGATTCCAATTAGCTGTCCGTAGCTATCTCTGGAGTACTGTATTATTTCAGCATTTTTATTGATGTCAACATTGTATAACTCGTTATTTCTGAAGAGTCCGATCAGTTCTTTTCCCTTTACCTGATTATATCCGTCCTGGCTTAAAGTGTCTTTACTGATGAGAAAAGCGTTGAAAAATACCTTAAGGGAATCCAATTTTTCAGTTTTGACATTAGAGATGAGATGAATGGTGTCTCCTGTCATTTGGTTGCCTAAATTCCAAAGAATGGGTTTCCTTTCTGTCGCAAAGGCATCTCCTGAACTGAAGCGCTTTAGGTTCATCATTTGCAGAAGCCCTGTCGCATGATTAACATGAACCGAATCGGATTTGCCGGCTAGATCCGTTTTAAAAATACGAACATCATAGTAGGCTCTTGTGATGCGTTTTTCTGGTGGCCCCGTGAGCATAAGTGTATCTGCATGAATGTAAACTGAATCCCGTTCCTGCAGTGTGATGGCCAAGGCTCTTTTTGTTATGAAGATGGAATCTCTTGATTTGTGAACCTCTGCGTAATGTCCCTTTACAACACTGTTGTTTATGGTATCGGTGACTTTGATATTATTGTTGGCCGACGCAAAATCTCTGTTTCTGTCAAAATACAGACTATCGCCTTCTACAATACGATTATCATAATCAATTCTGGCATTCTGCTGAAAATGGCCAATGTTGGTTTTGGTATTGTAAAATCCACGTTCACAGTAAATTTTACTACTCTTTCCGGTGATGGTTGAAGGCCCGTACAAGTAGGCGTGCCCTGTGTCACTAAAAAAATCCAGTCGATTGGTGTTTAATACATAATCTGGATTGATCAGGATGACATCAGATACGAATTCGTACTTGCTTGAGTTAAAATAATAGCGACCAATGTTACTTGTGATGGTTCCTGAGGTATCCTTTACCACACGTCCCCCGGTTTCGTAATATGCCAGTTGTCTTACACGGTCCATCCAGAGTGTATCTGTGGTTAAGGTGGACTGAGGTTCCTTTAAAATGACATTACCGCTTGCAAACGCAAGCTGGGTGTTGCCACTGTATTCAATGTATTGAGCAGACATGTTAACACTATCTCCTTGTTTCATCCGAACATTGCTGAATGCTTCAATAAAGTCATCATCTTCGTAGTAGATGGCTTTATCGCACCACATATCAATACCATCGTAAAAAAAGTGAACCTGTTGTTTGCTGTCTCGTTGAAATACAAAACCTCCCTCTTGATTCTCGGTCTGATCAAACCCTCGGCCACTGTATTTTATGGTAAAGCGCTTTTTTTCTGGTGCTTGAGCGTGGAGCAAGAGGGCTGTAAAAAGCAAAATGAGGAGAGCAGTGGTTCTATGACTATACATGATCATTTACTTTTACTTAACCCTGAGAGTAGCCGCTTATTGCTGATTAACAATTTTTTTAACACAGTAACAGGACCGTCTAAACTCTGGAGATGGTCTGTTTTCGGTCAGGTCCTACCGAAACCACTGTGATGGGTATGTTCAATTCAGATTCCAGAAATTGAATATAGTCATTTAATTCTTTTGGAAACTGCTCTGCACTGGTCATGTCGGTAAGATCTTCCTGCCATCCCCTTAATTCGGTATACACCGGAGTTACGTTTGAAGATTCAATGTTGTACGGAAGGTGCTTAATTTTCTTACCCCTGTAGTTGTAGGCAGTACAGACCTTCAACGTATCGAATCCTGACAGTACATCACCTTTCATCATAATGAGTTTAGTTACACCGTTCACCTCACACGCATAGCGCAGTGCAACCAGATCCAGCCAGCCGCAACGTCGAGGTCTGCCGGTAGTTGCGCCAAATTCATGGCCTACACGTCCCATGGTTTCACCAATTTCATCAAAAAGTTCTGTTGGAAAAGGACCAGACCCCACTCTTGTAGTATACGCTTTAAAGATACCAAAAACATCACCTATTTTATTTGGTGCTACTCCCAATCCTGTGCAAGCGCCTGCAGCTGTGGTATTCGATGAGGTGACGTAGGGATAGGTCCCAAAGTCAATATCCAGTAAAGACCCTTGTGCGCCCTCCGCTAAGATTTTTTTACCATCCTTCTGTGCCTGGGAAACATACTCTTCAGAATCGATGAACGTTAGGGTTTTTAAGACCTCAATTGCCTCAAAAAATTGCGCTTCCAATTCGGGCAGATTATAGTCCAATTCGACGTTGTAAAATTTGATCATGGCCTCGTGCTTATTAGCAAGTGCACGATATTTTTTCTTCCAGGACTCTAACTCAATATCTCCAATTCTGATGCCGTTCCGTCCTGTTTTATCCATATAGGTTGGGCCAATTCCTTTCAGTGTCGATCCAATTTTAGCAGAGCCTTTGGCTGCTTCACTCGCAGCATCAAGTAGCCTGTGAGTTGGTAATATCAGATGAGCTTTTCGCGATATATAAAGAGACTTTTTATAGTCGACGCCGTGTTCTCTTAGTTTATCAAGTTCATTTTTGAAAATAACCGGATCAATCACCACGCCGTTGCCTACTAAGTTTACGGTATTGTCGTGAAAAATACCTGATGGGATAGTATGAAGCACGTGTTTATGTCCGTTAAACACCAGGGTATGACCAGCATTTGGGCCTCCTTGAAATCGTGCAATAATATCGTATTTTGAAGTGAAGACATCAACAATTTTCCCTTTGCCTTCGTCTCCCCATTGTAAACCAAGTAGTAAATCTACTGCCATTATAAGTTTGAGTTAATCGTTCTTTTTTCGCTTTCCATAGAAGTACAACGAATGATTAGCGATTTCGATATCGAAGACCTCTTCAATGGTTTTTTTTATAGACTGAATGCGAGGGTCGCAAAATTCAATAACTTCTCCAGTGTCTGTCAGGATCACATGATCGTGTTGTTTGTCGAAATATGATTTTTCGTAATGTGCCTGATTCTGCCCAAACTGATGTTTTCTTACCAGGGCACATTCCAGAAGTAATTCTATGGTATTGTATAAGGTGGCCCTGCTCACGCGATAGTTCTTATTTTTCATTTTGATGTATAGAGACTCTATGTCAAAATGCTCTTCACTATCGTAAATTTCTTGAAGAATAGCATAGCGCTCCGGTGTTTTTCTATGGCCTTTTTCTTCCAGAAACTCCGTAAATACGCGTTTTACAATCTCTTGATTGGACTCTTCTGTCTTGGCATTCGTCATAAGCGGCAAATTTAAACAAAATTAAACTCTGGTGATCTTGTCTATTCCATTAATTTTTTTGAGGTTATCAATTAATTTCTTGAGCATGGTGTTGGTTTTAACCGAAACAGTGATCTTACCCGAAAAGATACCGTCATCTGTTGAAAATGCCAGACTTTTTATGTTCACATGCATGTTAGAAGAAATGACTTTTGTAACCTCATTTACCAAGCCCAGATTATCCAGACCAGAAAGCTTTAACTGAACTGTGAATTCCTGCTGTGTACTATCTATCCACTTGGCGGTCATGATCCTGTACGCATAATTGGATTGCAAGCTTACCGCATTAGGGCAATCGGTTTTGTGAACTTTAATACCGTCGTTTATGGTTAGAAATCCGAATACCTTATCTCCAGGAATAGGGTTGCAGCATTTGGCAAGAGTGTAGTTTAATCGTTCCTCCTCTTTCCCAAAAACCAGCATATCGAATTTGGACGTAATCTCGTCTTTATCGACATCTTTAGGTGACTCGGGTCTGCGTATTCTATTCTTAAAGTAACTGACAAAAGCATTACTCCTGGAATTCGCGTAAGCCTTCAGCATTTGGTTATCAATTGTACCTAATCCCACTCGATAAAACAAATCAAGCGATGTACTCAGTTTAAAATAATTAACGAGTTCGTTAACCGTTTTTTCATTCAGGCTAACCTTTAACTGTTTTAACTTTCGTCTAAGGATTTCTTTTCCTTCGTTAGCAACTTCCTTTTTATCTGCATTAAGGAAAGATTTGATCTTACTTCTGGCCCTTGCGGTAGTGGCATAGTCCAGCCAATTCGAATTTGGCTTTGCATTTTCCGAGGTTAATATTTCTATCCGATCACCGCTTTGTAATTCGTGACTAAGCGGAACCAGTTTTCCATTGACTTTTGCTCCTCTTGTTTTCATCCCCACCTCAGTATGAATACTAAAAGCAAAATCTAAAGGGGTTGCCCCTTTTGGCAAAGATTTTAGGTCCCCTTTAGGCGAAAAAACGAATATCTCTTTCGAGTAGAGGTTAAGTTTGAATTGCTCTACGAAATCCACGGCATTTGCCTCATTGCTTTCAAGGGCCTCCTGTAACTTATTGATCCATAAGTCGAGGCTGTCATCTTTATCTTCCTTATTCTTATATTTATAGTGAGCAGCATAACCTTTTTCGGCGATTTCGTTCATGCGCTCACTTCTTATTTGTACTTCTACCCAGCGACTTTCAGGCCCTACAACGGTAATGTGCAGCGCCTCATAGCCCGTAGATTTAGGCGATGAAATCCAGTCTCTTAATCTTACGGGATTTGGTGTGAAGTGATCGGTGACCACAGAATAAATTTTCCAGGCGAGAAATTTTTCATTCTTCAGATCAGACTTGTAAATTATACGAACGGCGAACTTATCGTATACCTCTTCGAACGATACTCCTTGTTTGAGCATTTTACGCCTAATGCT
This sequence comes from uncultured Winogradskyella sp., assembly GCA_963966315.1. Classification (GTDB taxonomy): domain Bacteria; phylum Bacteroidota; class Bacteroidia; order Flavobacteriales; family Flavobacteriaceae; genus Winogradskyella_A. The sequence continues at coordinate 25,662 of CAWZYX010000004.1, forward strand.
GAAAATGGATTTTGATCGCCCTTTAATTTCGTAAGTGAGTCCTTCCTTATCCAGAGAATCTCTGATCACCTTTGAAAAGTTTTCAATGTAAGCATCCTGCTCCTCTTTACTCTCTTTGATTTTGTTAAAGATATCGCTGTAAACTTCCGGCTCCGTGTACTTTAAGCCGAGATCCTCCAGTTCTGTTTTAATATTGTACAAGCCAATTCTGTGTGCAAGGGGGGCGTAAATGTAGAGGGTCTCAGACGCTATCTTCAGTTGTTTGTCATCGCGCATGGAGTCCATCGTTTGCATGTTGTGAAGTCGATCCGCAATTTTGATAATGATTACACGAACGTCATCGTTGAGAGTAAGCAACATTTTCCTGAAATTCTCGGCCTGTAAGGATACATCCATATCCTTTTTAAGCGATGAGATCTTTGTGAGACCATCTACAATACGGGCAACTGTTTCTCCAAACAGTTGTTCTATATCTGCAATAGTGTAGTTAGGGTTATCCTCAACGACATCATGGAGCAAAGCAGCAGCAATGCTCGTAGCATCCAGTCCAATTTCCTGGGCGACTATTTTAGCCACTGCAAGTGGATGAAAGATGTATGCTTCTCCTGATTTCCTTCTTTGTTCTTTGTGGGCATCAAGCGCTACTTCAAAAGCATGACGTATCAGTTTTTTGTCTTCACGCGACAGGGCCTGATAACTGACCTTTAGCAGTTCTTTATAGGCTTTTGCAATAGCAGCGTTTTCTTGTTCAATGGCCTCTTCTGTCATAGAACTAATGTAGTAAAACCATTGTAAATGGGCAATAGTACCAAAGACACATTGATGTGAATTCCTTTGATGAGGACAAATGATCTTGTTTGGGGTTCATGTGGAACTTATATCATTTTTATCTCCTGAGATTAAGGATCCTGTCATACAGGGTAGGGTGGGAGTAATGAAACCAAACATACCATCGATGCGGTGTAAGGTTGCTCAAACTTCTTTTGGACAACTTTTTAAGGGATGAAATAAGTGCATTGGCGTCGTGTGTAGTCCTGGCATAATTGTCTGCCTCAAACTCAAATTTCCTCGACAGGTAATTCATGAGCAGTCCTGTCAGTTCAGACAGAGGTGCATAGAGTAAACCAAATGCAATCAGTCCAGCATGAAAACTATGTTGTTCTACACCAATGGCATTGGACAGAAGCGGGTTTGAAATAAACACTGAAAATATGTACAAGGTGATTCCAGTTATAAGCAGCGATCCAATAAGATGATACAAAATATGTTTTCTTTTATAATGGCCTACTTCATGAGCCAAAACCGCCACAATTTCATCGTCATTCAGGTCATTGATTAGGGTATCGTACAGAGTAACTCTTTTTTCACGTCCAAATCCAGAGAAGTAGGCATTGGCTTTAGTGCTTCTTTTGGAACCGTCTATCACAAATATTTTATTTAAGTTAAAACCAACCGATTCTGCATAGGCGGAAATTTTTTGAGATAGCTCTCCTTTCTTAAGCGGTGTTTGTTTGTTAAAAAGTGGTACGATCAATCTTGAATAAAACATGTTCATGACTATTGTAAAAATTCCCACAATGGCCCAGGCTAGAAGCCAGAAATAATCGGAAGTTTGCTGATATATCCAGAAGATTAAAGCAAAAAGACTACCTCCCAAAACCGCAGACATTACTAAGCTTTTTACCTTATCTAACCAAAATGTTCTTTTGGTGGTCTTATTGAAACCAAATCTCTCTTCGATCACAAAAGTTCGGTAGTAGGAGAACGGTGTGTTTATGAGGTCGGAAGCAAGCATGATGATACCAAAAAAAACAAGCGCAATTGCAATAGGGTTATCGGCAGCAGAGCGGGCCACTGAATCGACCAATTCAAAACCGTCGAAAGCGAGGAACCCGAGGGTGAGTACTAATGAAAACACTGAAGACCACAACCCAAATTTATAATTGGTGAATTTGTATTGCTGAGATCGATTGTATTCCTCCTCATCAAATACATCAGACACTTCTGCGGGTGGCTTATCATTATAGTGTCGGGCATTGATCCAGCTGAGATATTTGTCTTTTAAAAAATTCAGGACTATGATGCCAATAATAATGTAAAACAGTTGATCTGATGTCATTTTTACAGGTAGGTCTAAACTAAAAAAGGATAAAAATTTATTTAAAATCTCTTTGTCTCTTGGCTTCAAAAATAAGAATTCCAGCAGCTACTGATACATTCATCGAGTCAATGGCACCAGACATTGGTATTTTTATATTTGTTTTACTTACTGTTCTCCACAGTTGGGAGAGACCTTGGGCTTCAGTCCCCACTACTAGTGCTGTCGGCTCTAAGTAACTCTGTGAATGGTATGGAACAGACTCCTGCAATATGGCAGCGTAAATGCTAAAATTATAGAGTTGTAAAAATGCAATGGTATCCTCTGTGCTAGCCATCGCAATCTGATTGGTAAATACACAGCCAACACTTGATCGAATCACATTTGGATTATAAAGGTCAGTGAGGGGATTGCTAATAATTACAGCATCTAGGTTTGCTGCATCAGCTGTTCTAAGTAGTGCACCAATATTTCCTGGTTTTTCCGGTGCTTCGGCAACAAGAATCAGTGGATTTTTATCAGTAAAGATTAAATCTTCAAGCCTATGCCTTTTTCCCTCTACAACCCCAATAACTCCTTCGGTAGTGCCTCTGTAGGCGATTTTTTTAAAAACCGCTTCTGTTACTTCAATGATTTCAATACCGTAAAGTTCCATGGATCTAGCTTCCGATTCCGAAAAAAGATGTGGGTAGAAAAGCAGTTGTCTGATGACATATCCACTTTTGATAGCCAGAGATAATTCCTTTCTGCCTTCAATGATGAATAGATCTTTGTTCTTCCGTGAGCGAGATTTATCTCTGAGTTGAACGACTTCTTTGACTAATGGATTTTGAGTGCTACTAACGGTCTTCATTGTCGATCATTTAGGTATTTTGTTTTCAACCATTACACATTAAAAAAACGGGATGTATCCCGTTTTTTGTTTATTCTTTGATACCATATTTTTTTGAATACCGTCTCCACAGCTCCGTTTGGTGTGTCTCTAAACTAATAGACCTTCCGTCTATAAAAGCATGGGATAAAACATTGGTCCTCATATCAAGAGCATCACCCTCACTAATAAAAAAGGTACCGCTTTTACCAGTCTCTAAACTTCCATACTCTTTATCAATACCAAGGATTTTGGCCGGATTCAAAGTAATGAGTGCCAGTGCTTGTTCCTTGCTGAGACCATATGCAACGGTAGTTCCGGCGTAGAAGGGAAGATTTCGAGAATTCATGCGTTCCATCTGCCCACTGGTTTCCAGCGCTACCAAAACCCCGGCATCTGTAAGTTTTTTTGCCAATTTGAACGGCAGGTCATAATCGTCATCCTCATCGCTAGGTCTGGTATGTACTCTTCTCAGCATGACCGATACTTTATTCGCTTTAAGCAGGTCTGCTACTTTGTAGGCCTCATACCCACCAACGATTGTCAGCTTCTGAATACCGTGTGAGTTTGCGAACTGTACTGCATCATTTATACTTTTGGCATCGTTAGTGTGAATGTAAAGTCGTTTACTTCCATCAAAGAGACCTGAAATAGATTCATAGGGCAAATTCCTGATGGTTTTCTCACCGTTACTGTAAGCTTTAGACTCGGCCAAAAAATCCGATAGTTCCTTCTTTTGTTTCGAATAGTCTTTGTTAGGCTTTAAACCCGGATCTTCCCCTAGCCACCAGCGTCCTCGAGTAAACGTACTTGGCCAATTAATATGCAGGCCTTCATCCACTTTTACTGCAGCATCTTCCCAATTCCAGGCATCAAATTGTACCACAGAGGAGGTGCCGGAAATGCGTCCTCCTCTTGGTGTGATCTGCCCGAGTAGAACCCCATTGGGACGCATCGATTCAACTACTTTGGATTCAGCATTGTAAGCTATTAAACTGCGGATATGCGGGTTATAGGTGCCAATTTCAGACTGATCGCTTGAAGCTTTAACTGCATCCACTTCAACAAGTCCCAGAGTAGAATTAGAGACTATTATCCCGGGATAGATGTGTTTACCCTCTGCATTAATAACCTCCAAATCGCCCAAAGCCAGAGCAATATCGTCTGATTTTCCTATGGTTTCAATTTTACCTGACCTTACGACCATGATACTATTTTCAATAACCTCACCGTTTCCAATGTGTGCCGTTGCTCCCAATACTGCAAAATCCTTTGACTGTTGAGGAGCCGGTGTTTGCTGGGCAACGACCTGCGTTGCGCAGGCAATTACCATCAGATATATATGTTTGAATAATTTCATTTTTTACTTTTTGTAGTTAATCCAGAGAGTCACAATGCATGAGTTCCTTCTCCTTTTTTTGAATTGGTTGTGTTTTTAGACCTTTATTTTTGTCTTCGAGCATTAGATTAATGAGTTCACTTTTTTCCTTTTGCAAGGATGCTCGCATTTTCAGATCACGTTCAATGTCAAAGTATGTGACTCCTTCTATGACTGTTTTTTCGGCCTTGGCATAGATGGAAAGCGGATGATCAGACCAAAGGACCAAATCCGCATCCTTGCCTTCTTTTAAGCTTCCAACCCGATCATCAATATGAAGTAATTTAGCAGGGTTAAGGGTGACAAACTTCAAAGCATCCTCCTCAGAAATACCTCCATATTTTACAGATTTAGCCGCCTCCTGGTTGAGGCGTCTTGCCATTTCGGCATCATCACTATTGATGGCCACTGTTACCCCTGCTTTGTGCATAATAGCAGCATTGTAAGGAATGGCATCGTTCACTTCATATTTATAAGCCCACCAGTCACTAAAAGTTGATCCTCCAACGCCGTGCTCTTTCATTTTATCGGCTACTTTATATCCCTCAAGTATGTGCGTGAACATATTTACTTTAAAATCAAATTTTTCGGCAACCTTCATTAACATGTTTATTTCACTTTGCACATAAGAGTGGCAAGAAATAAATCGTTCTCCGTTAAGTATTTCAGCAAGTACCTCCATTTCGGTATCTTCCCTGAACATCTCTCCGTTTTTCTTTTTCAAGTCGTAGGCCTTTGCTCTACTGAAATAATCCATATACACCTGTTCCACACCCATTCTGGATTGCGGAAACCTTATACCATTCTGGCTTCGAGATTGTTTAACGTTTTCTCCCAAGGCGAATTTGATGAATTTGGGACTGTTGTTGTAAATTAGGTCATTGGCACTTTCTCCCCACTTTAATTTAATGATCGCCGATCGACCACCAATAGGATTGGCCGATCCATGCAGTATCTGAATAGAAGTCACTCCTCCGGCGAGATTTCTGTAAATATCGATGTCCTCATCATCTATTACATCCTCAATGGTCACTTCTGCAGATGAATTGTGACCGGCTTCATTGATTGACGCCGCCGCAATATGTGAATGTTCATCAATGATCCCCGGGGTAATGTGTTTTCCGGTTGCATCGATTACAGTTGCACCTCCGGCGTTTAGGTTTTTACCTATTTTGGAAATTTTGCCGTCCTTGATCAATAGATCGATATTCTCTACAATCCCTTCCTGTTCATTGGTCCAGACTGTAGCATTTTTAAAAAGTAAAGTTTCAGGCTGAGGTTTTTGATTGAAGCCATAGGCAACATTTGGATAAGTAACTGCATACATTGATGAGCTCTGTTGATCTCGCTCTTTTTCGGTTTTCTTCTCCTCTTTTTCCGAATCGGTTTTTGCTGCTTTAAAGGGTACAACATCACCGTTGGGAAGAGTAGCACTACCAGACAAAGTATTGCCATCGGTAGTGTAGGCCGATATTCTGGTAAATGCTTTTGGCGACTGGTCAGAAGAAGTATAGGTTAATGTCATCCAGTCGTCCTGAAAATTCATCTTGGCACCTAATTTTTTTTGGTCGCTTGTCAGGTTAACTTTTTGTTTTTCGAGGCTTCCCGTAATGCTCATTTCAATTTCTTCGTCGCCTATCTTAAAGCTGTATTCACCTCTAATATCGTATTGGTTGATGGTATTGATGATGTGAGCTTCTCCCTGAACCCAGTTTTCGTAAAGCTTGGTGTCCTTTTCAAAAACATCACCTGAAGTGATGATAAAGTTAGCAATTGCACCTTCTTTTAGTGTACCCAGCTGATCTGACATTCCCAGTAGACTTGCCGGTACTGTTGTAAGAGCACTTAAGGCAGTTTCCTTTGACAGCCCTTTTGAGATGGCTTCAAGAAGATTTGTTTTAAAGTCCTTTGCAGATTTTAGCCCGTGCGTAGTAAGTGCAAAAGGTATATCATTGCTTTCGAGTATTGAAGGATTAAATGGTCCCTGATTCCAAGTCCTTAAGTCACTTATTGATAGAGTAGAAGCTAAAAACGGATCTTCTACGTCATAAGCTTTCTGAAAATCAATTGGCAGAATAAGCGTGGCATTCGTCTTTTTAACATCCTCCACGCGCTCATATTCATCTCCACCTCCAACAATAATGTACTGAATATTAAATTGATCACCCACCTTATCGGCACGGACGATATTGGATCTGCTTCCTGCTTCAAATATCTGGGGTAAAGATTGATTGCGGTTTAAAGCCTCTAAAGCCAGATCTGTGGTACTTGAATTTCCATTTTCATACCACTTCGCATCCATATACATTTGGCGCAATAAAGCCATACTCCCCATAAGTGAAGTGGGATACGACTGCCTTGATTGAACACTTTTTGAAAAAGATAAGAACTGTGCAGAAGCCGGATTGAGAACCCGCACAGAATTATCGCCTTTATCATTTAATGCTATTAAAGCTCCTGTTCCTCTCACGATCCCATCCTGTATACTTGTGTTTACAGAGCCAAAACCTACACTTTGAAGATTTTCAGCCTTTTTTTGATCGTATTTAAACAAGTGTATTGCTTCTTGCTCCGGCCTGATATGGTCATTCCAGTAGAATCCGCTCCTTGACGCATCATATTGAGGACCGCTGCCTCGAACGCGCTCGGGTTTGCTTACACCAAAGTCAGTATAAATATCAATAAATGAAGGGTAAATAAATTTTCCTTTCAAATCAATGACTGTACTATTCGCTGGGGTTTTAATATTTTTTCCAATGGCAATAATCCTAGCTTCTTTGATCAATAGACTCCCTTTTTTAATCACCTCTGAAGGTGACTTGTAAATAGTGGCATTTTTGAATAGGGTATAGTTTGAGTTTTTTGTGGCAACTCCCGAATTATTTGGGAAGTAATCCTGCCCTAAAATGGGCACACTACTCAAAAGCATGAGTAGAACAATTGCTTTTTTTAGCATTTAAAGGATTCGTTTTGGTTAGTGCTCTAAATATAGAGACTTGATTTGAGTCGCTAAAACGAATAGATGATTTTTAACGTTTAGAATCCATTGCTATAGAAAAAATTTACAATTAGCGCCACTACATAACTATAGCTCTCAATACCTCCGTCTTGATTATTGGCTTTTAGAAAGCCATCGTAGGTATTTTTAAAGAAAGGTTCGAGTGGATTCTGATAGGTATTCCAAAAGTCTTGTGATTCTTTGAAATTCTTAAAAATGCCTGGTCTTACCCGTTCTCTCAATTTTAGAAAGCGATTCTGATCCCTCAAGTAGATTTCATTCAAACAATATCTAAGAGCAAATACCTGACCTGAATACTTAAAATAAGGATCGGGATGATGCATACAGGCCAGCATACCTATAAAATTGGCTTCGTTTTCTGCAGCGTAGCCAATTTGATGGGCCACTTCATGACTTGCCGTTGAAGGTAACTGGTATTTGGGAATAAGAATATCAACCTGTGCTTCATTGGTAAATGGATTCAAATACCCGGAAAACCCCATATAAGTGAGAGGAAGACTAAAAATGGAGGCCTTAATACTTGCCGGCTCATATGAAAAAATGGGTAGTGATCTGGACATGGATTGGTAACCTTCTTGAGTCATTCTTAGAATTTCACTTTTTGAATAAGGCACGACAACTTTGATTGTGTCTGTTTTCTCAAGTCTTTCGTGAGCCATATTTGCTGATTCAATCAGTTGCTCGGTAACCAGTATTAGTTGCTCAGTGGTGTACTCTTTGCCTATATTAAGATTGTTATGAAGAGGCTGGCGGTAATAATTAAATGCCCAGAAGCAATAGAAAGACATATAGATGAGGGATACCACAATCAGAATTTCAAGGATCCAATTTTTAAAATCCCTGTAGGAACGTCTCAAGTTTTTTCTGATCCAGCGGAAAATTAGGATGATGGATATGATGTAAAAGATATCACCTACCGAAAAAGGGATCCATCCCAAGGCGTATCGGCTTAGTTTTGAGGTGAGATTATAAAGGCCCTTACTGAAGTATTGTTCGGTCCAGTCAGGAGCAGTAGCCAGAATTTTTGTAAGGCCCCAAACCAAAACAAATGAGAAAGCAAGCAGTACCTTTTTTGCGGACATGTTGCTAAAAATAAAAAATCTCATTTGATACTTCTATGAGATTTATGATCTTCTTCACAAAAGATTCTCTCATCTGATTTGTATTTTTATACCTTAAATCAAGCCACATGAATGAAAAAATCAAAATGATTGAACCTGTTGAGATCTGGCGGAATTTTGCAGATTTAAATGCTGTACCCAGAGCTTCGAAAAAAGAGGAACGTGTAATTCAATTTATAAAGGATTTTGGTCAAAATCTGGGATTGGAAACGATTGAGGACGAGGTCGGTAATGTGATTATCAGAAAACCTGCTTCCCCTGGGATGGAAGACCGAAAAATGGTCGTCATGCAGAGTCATCTGGACATGGTGCACCAAAAAAATAATGACACGGATTTCGATTTTGAAACGCAAGGAATAAACATGTATTCCGATGGAGACTGGGTAAAAGCAAAAGGAACCACTTTGGGAGCAGATAATGGTTTGGGGGTTGCAACCATAATGGCAGTTTTGGAGAGTGATTCCATTCCCCATCCACCGATTGAAGCACTTTTTACGATTGATGAAGAAACTGGTATGACTGGAGCAAAGGGCTTAAAAGGTGGTCTTTTGCAAGGCGAGATATTGCTCAATCTGGATACTGAAGAAGACAATGAAATTGGGGTAGGTTGTGCAGGTGGTATTGATATCTCTGCCTGCAGGCCCTATGAAGAAACGGAAACACCTTTTGACCATGTTGCTTATAAAATGAGTGTTAAAGGCTTACAAGGAGGACATTCAGGAATGGATATTCACAAGGGATTGGGCAATGCCAATAAGCTACTTAATCGATTACTATACCATACGCTTGTCACAATTGGAGCTAAACTGCATAAATTTGATGGAGGAGGGTTGCGAAATGCCATACCAAGAGAATCAGAGGCCGTAATAACCGTCCCAAAGGAAAGGATTCGCGAATTCAAGCAGGAATTTAACACTTTAAAAAATCAGATAACCAAGGAGTACAATGCTCTGGAGCCCCATATAAATCTCTCTATAATGGAAACAGATGTTCCTGCTTACGTTATGGATGACAATTCCTTCACACGGCTGACCAAAGCACTTTATGCTGCTCACAACGGTGTTTACAGGATGAGTCCTGATATACCGGACCTGGTAGAAACTTCTAATAATATAGCTCGTGTGCTTACAGAGAATAAAATCATTTCAATAAACTGTCTCACCAGAAGCTCATCAGAATCGTCAAAGAATGATCTGAGCAGTGCGTTAAAAGCGACTTTTGAACTGGGAGGGTTCGATGTGGAATTTTCCGGAGATTATCCAGGATGGACTCCAAACATGGATTCTGATATACTCAAGGTGCTCAAGGCCAAGTATTCGGAGTTAAATCAAGGCGAGGAACCACATGTTGCGGCATGCCATGCTGGTCTTGAATGTGGTATTCTTGGAACTAATTATCCAGACCTTGACATGATTAGTTTTGGTCCAAACATCAAGGGAGCACACTCACCAGATGAACGCGCACAGATTTCTTCAGTAAAGAAGTACTGGGTCTTTGTCAAGGAAATTTTAAAAGATATTCCGGTCAGAAATTAAAAAAAGCAGCCTTATGGCTGCTTTTTTTTTATTGAGTGTTTTCAACAATTTCCATAACGAAAATAACATCTGCATTGGGGGGGATCACTGGTGGTGACCCTCGCTCTCCCCAGGCAAGGTGAGAAGGTATATACAGGTAGGCCTTTTCACCGTATTCCATTTGAGCAAGCCCTTCCTTAAATCCAGCAATCATTGCTGCATCCGGGCTTACTTCCATGGAAGCTGGACTATACATGCCCCTTTGGTCCCTCATTGCATCGTAAACACCATGCTTTTCGGCAAGCTCCTTTACATTACTGTCAAACATCGTACCGTCGGTAAAATAGCCCTCATAATTTACGTTGACTGTACTTCCGGATTTTGGTTTGGTTCCATTGCCTTTCTCCATTACGTGATATTTAAGACCAGATGGCAGGGTCTTTGATTTATCTTCGCAACCGTTTAATACAGGTAGTAATTCGGCTGCTGCTTCTTCATTTTTAGCTCTTTTGGCAGCAGCTTCCGCCTCTGCTTTTTTCTGCGCTTCCTCAGCAGCTTTGGCCTGTGCTTCTTTTAACTTAGGCAATTCCTCTGAAAAGACTTTATCTGCCTTAAAGTTTTTGGCATCGCTACCTTTTCTTATAATGTTTAATTCTATGATGACAACATCCTCGACAGGTTTGTTATTTCCCGGGGTGACTTCTACATTTGAAATAGAATCCTGAACATTGAGCCCAAGTACGAGTTCTCCAAAAACTGCATGGCAGCCACCTCCTGGATAGGCACCACATTTTTTCAGTGATCCGTCTTCCTGATAAGCATCGAGGAAAGGAGTTTCTACTTCTGTTATAAAAAACTGACTTCCGTTTGTATTTGGGCCGGAATTAGCCATCGAAAGCATACCGGGCTTGGAGTGTTTTAGATCGGGACTAAACTCATCTTCAAACTTGTATCCGGGATTGCCAGAGCCAGTGGCTGTTGGATCACCACCTTGTATCATAAAGCCATCCATAACACGATGGAATGTTGTTCCGTTGTAATATTTCTTATTCTTGTATTCGTCGCTCACCAATGGGTGTATACCTTCTGCTAGGGCGACGAAGTTTGCCACCGTTACTGGTGCTTTCTTATAAAATAATATGGCTACCATGGTGTCTTTACTGGTAACGAATTCGGCATAAAGGCCATCTTCAAGGTCTGGGTATTGTTCCTTACACGAAGTAAAACCTATTAACAATAGGACAACGTATAAAAAACCAATGTTTGATTTAATCATTTTTATTCTGAATTATGGTGTTTAGGGTTACTTCACAAACGAGGGGAACATTGGTGCCAATTCTTTCATCATCTCCATAATAACCATAGGCAACCTGGGATGGAAAAATGAAAGTCACAGTTTCGCTGGGTTTCATTAATTTTAATCCCTCTCGCAATCCGGTGAACAATTCTTCTTTATCCATGATGTAATTTTGATTTCCAATTTCTTCTGAACTGTAGATGATTCGTCCTTTCAAATCATTGACAGAATAATTAAACTGTACTTCATCACCAAAAACTGGTTGGATGGTATCCTGCTCTAATTTGGTATTGTAGTAATACCAAAATCCCGTTTCAGAGGCAATGTAATTTATTGAGCTGTCTTTTGAAATAAGCGATTCTATGGCTAACCGTTCATTTTCATTTAATTTCTTGTTGCGTTGCGCAGATTCTGAAATGAAGGAACCGGACTTTACCGATTCGGGCATACGAGCTTCAGGAGATCGACAGGCAGAGACCAATATTAACAAGATCAGGTAAGGGAGTGTTTTTTTCATAAGGATCATGATTGATTATACACACCAAAAAGCTGTTCTCTTACAATAATTAAACGGGAATTGTCTTTGTAATCAACAGAAATCATGGGGCCAATTGTTGTTTATACTGCGGTAATATACTAATAAATTTCTCAACAGACTCTTTCAGGCTCAATTCTGATCGTCCACCGGCCGCATTGGTATGCCCACCGCCCTGGAAATGAGCTCTTGCAAACTCATTCACTGAGAAGCTTCCTTTACTCCTGAAGGAAATTTTGATCATCTCTTCCTGAGTATTTTCTATGAAAATAACGGCCATAATAATGCCCTTAATGGATAGGCCATAGTTTACAAACCCTTCGGTATCTCCTTTTTTAAATTTAAAGGTGTCTAATTCCTGCTGACTAAGTGAAATATATGCAGTATTGTATTCTTCCATAACCTTCAGATTGCGTAAAGCACAACTAAGCAAATGCATACGATCAAGACTATTGGTATCAAAAACCTTGTTGTAAATTTCAGCATGATTGGCTCCTTTATTCATTAAGTCACCTGCAATTTGGTGTGTTCTGCTGGTGGTTGACGGAAATCGAAATGAACCGGTATCAGTCATTATTCCAGTGTACAGGCAGGTGGCTATAGATGTATTTATCAAATGAATTGCACCCAAAAACCCGAAAAAATTATAAACCATTTCGCAAGTAGAGGAAATCTCAGTATCTGAATACATAAATTCCGCATAATTTCCAGGTTCCTGGTGATGATCGATCATAATCTTTATTCCTACCGATTGTTCAAGCACTTTGTTCATCTCTGCACCAGTACGGCTTAGATCGTTGAAGTCAAGCGTAAAAATGAGATTTGCCTCGGCAATGTAGGAACTGCAGTTTTCAGGATCAGATTCAAATTGCAATACAGACTCATTACCCGGTAGCCATTTCAAAAAATCCGGGTAGTCATTGGGCGCAATAACCAAAGCCTTATGCCCTTTTAATTTCAGAAAATGAAACATAGCCAGTGCTGACCCCATTGCATCTCCGTCGGGATTACGATGAGGGACAATCACAATATTCTGTGATTGATTGAGCAGCTCTTTTAATCGGTGAATTTGGTTCTTGTTCATAGATGGCGAAGATACGATTTAAAGAGTGCTATTACAATCAAATCCCTAAATATGAAGCTTTCGTTAAAAGCTTGTGATTGAATGAAAATACATTACTTTTGCACCGAAATTTAAAGGCTTTGGCCAATACAAAGAAAAACTATATACATGGCGACTAATAGAACGTTTACAATGTTAAAGCCCGATGCTGTCAAAAATGGCCACATTGGTGCTATCCTAGAAAAAATTACAGCTTCTGGTTTTAGAATCGTAGCGATGAAATTGACACAAATGACCAAATCAGACGCTGAGGAGTTTTATGGTATCCACAGCGAAAGACCATTTTTCGGAGAATTAGTGGAATACATGACCAGTGGCCCAATCGTTTCGGCTATTTTGGAGAAAGACAACGCTGTTGAGGATTTCAGAACCTTGATTGGTGCAACAAATCCGGCTGAAGCGGCTGAAGGAACTATTAGAAAAATGTACGCTAAGTCAATTGGCGAAAATGCTATTCACGGAAGTGATAGTGATGAAAATGCGGCTATAGAAGGCGCGTTTCACTTCTCAGGACGAGAAATATTTTAATACGCTTAAATACTCTAATAATAAGCCACGTTTATCGTGGCTTTTTTATTTTTTCCTTTTGAGATTGGCCAGTTGTTTCCCAAAAACACCTGCTACGCCGGCAGACAGACCCCCAATAAGGGCTGTTATCAAGATTACCAGGAAAGGCCTTTCGCCCACATTAAGCAATACTCCAATTTGTCTGGCTAGTCTAAAATCATTCCCACTGCTAAGAACATAAGCATATAGTCCCCAGAATAGAAAGATACCTAAAAATGGCATCAAAAAAACCTTAAATCCTTTTAATGGAACCATGGACCCAACTATGATGGCTGCCAGCATTGCAGACCACCAGTCCATTGAGAGCATCGACCAAACAAAGGCTAATAAAACCGTTAGGATTAAATTGATGATATTTTTATTCATGGTAATGGTTTTAAAGTTTGGGAGGAGATGACCCCTTCTGTTGTCGCGGCCGAGGGCATGAAATTCAGTTCAAGATAGTTACCTCCAGCCCAATCACTGATAAAGTTATCGTAGTATTTGCTACCGGGATTTCCCGATTGGCCACCTGGATAGATGCCATAAGCTGTAGGGGGTGAGGTCATCTCAACGATCATTCGCCACGAGGGACCATGATTTTTTGAAGTGGCGTTTACAATGTTTCGATCGCCACCTATGGGTATATTAAATCTTGAAAACGCCGGTAGTCCCTGAAGAAGGTGTCCGGCATAGGTGGCCTTATAGTTCTTCCATTTATAATCTCCATTAGTTTCCTCCCACTCCAAAAGACCTGACACTGCCTCTTCAAAACTCAGGCGGAAGAGGTCTTTTGCTGTTTCCTTCTTCTCGGTCTTCAGAATATCCATAAACTCATGATTTGGATAATGGGTCAAAATATAAATCGTCTGATACGTGAACGGAGTGTCAACCGCCAGGTCCTCCTGTTCAAACTCATCCCAAGTCATATCGTACAAGCTTGCCCACCAACGACGCCAGATACTAGGGCCTACCTCATCCAAGTCATTATTAAAATTCCAGTCTTTTATTTGATCAAGAATACGAGCCTGTTCTTCAGTGAGTCCGCTGCGGTCCATATGCTTCAACATATATGGGACTAGTTCTGAAGCCTTCAGATTATAATTGTTGTTGTGCAAATCTTTAAAATCCTCAATGGTGAACCTTTCTTTTGAATTAAAGAATTCATTAATCACCCTGTTTCTGTAAGTTTCATATCCGTCGTTGAATACATAGTAAGGATAGGACTGATCAACAGGATGCTGATTAGCTGAACTTACAAAACCGCGTTCCGGATTTTTGGTATGTGCGTTAAATTCCTGAGGAATAAAAGACTGCCAGTCGTGATCGGGATTACTACCGTCCAGTAAAAATTTGCCTTGCCCTTCCCATTTATTTGGAAGAAGTCCCTGAATCCACAGAGCAATATCTCCCTCCGTGGAGGCAAAGACGAAATTTTGTGCGGGTGCCGTATAGTTTTTCAGAGCATTCAGATAGTCTTCATAATTTTTTCCTCTGTTTAAATCAAGGAAGGTTTTTTGATTGTTGCCTCCAATATGACCAATCCATTTCATTGCATAACCTCTTTTTGGGTTTTCTTCTCTGAAATTCACATCGTACATCACAGGCCCATGGTGAGTATATAGAACAGAGTCCAAAACAGTTTCCTTGTTTTTTACTTTTATGTTTTCAATCCTTAGGGAAACAGGATTCCACTGACCGTCGTATAAATACTTGGTGCGGTCCTCATTAAACTCAATCTTATACCAATCCAGGACATCTCTTGTGGCGTTGGTTTCTCCCCATGCGATGTATTCATTAAAGCCAGATATGATTCCCAGCGCCCCGGGAAGTGTTGCTCCAAATGAATTATGCTCAGGAGTGCTCAATTGCATAACAAACCAGATGGATGGTAAATTAAGCCCTAGGTGTGGATCATTGGCCAAAATTGGATGTCCCGAATAGGACTTACTTCCGGAAACAGCCCAGTTATTACTGCCATTATCAGGATTTGGTTTCTTGGCTATTTCGAAATTAATCGTATCACCAACAAGTTCCGTATCTGGCAGGGCTGTTTGGGGAACATCGATGAACGTCCAATCCGTTTCTGCAGGAATTACCGGGTCAACTTCATCGAAAAAGTCTGGAAACAGAAAATCAAAATTCTCCTTTCCAAGGAGCTTTAGAGTATTTGTATATTCTAAATCAGAATCAGCACCAGCCAACATTTTAGTCATATACATCAGCAGAAGAGCTGTTTTTTTCACTGTCCACGGTTCAGGAGCATAATCCAGCAACTTGTATTCAACGGGATAGTTCTTTGGTTCTAAGGAAGAAATATAACTATTGATTCCTGAAGTGTAAGATTCAACCAAATTATAGATTCTTGGGTCCTGTTTTATTTTTTCGATAGCCATTTCAGCGCCGTATCCCATCCCTCTTCTGCGTTCCTGTTTATCGTATTCGATAGCATTGGGACCTACTATTTCAGAAAGCCTTCCTGCAGCTGCATAGGTTTGAAATTCCATTTGCCATAAACGATGCTTTGCAGTAATATAGCCCTGAGAGCGGTAAAGGTCTTTGTCATTTTTCGCGAAAATGTGGGGAATGAGCGCTTCGTCATAATGAACCACCACCTCCTCGGCAAGACCCTCTAAAATGAGTTCACCATCAATAGATTCGTCTCCTTCATTTTGCCAGATCCCGTTATACGGATTGAGAAACTTACCAATAGGCGGAATGGATCCGAATTTTGAATCCAAGCCATAAATGACAAGACCAGTAAGGGCCATTGATAAAAAAAACTTCAAATATTTCATGGAAGGCAATTAATTAGAGCGTGAAAATAAAAAAATGAATGCTTGCAGACAATTAATACAATTCGATTCGATCAACCAGCAGTTTAAATGATTCTTCTTTCTTGTTACCAATAAGAAAGCCAAACTCTTCTATTTTGTCCCCTTCATATCTGGGCAGATCCAGGCGGTAACCTCTGAAGGTAGCGATCATCGTCGCAAAAGGAACTTCGATAATCTGCCAATCCTGATTTGTTGGAAAGGTCACACTGTAGGAGTAGCGATTCAAATAGGAGTTCCGAATTCTAAACTGGTAGGGTTTTCCATCACCCTTCAAACTAATCCGTACACCAGTATAGTTACTCACATCGAGTGGGGGAATGTCAAAACGTACCGATGCAAAACCACCCTTGTTGGCAAGTGATACCTCACCCTTAAAAACACCATGTCCTTGCTCATTGATGCTGAAACTACTTTGAGAGATGCCTCCCATCACATCATCATTAACAATTTCCCAGTTTTTATTTGACTGTGAGTTAAAATCAATGAGTACGAAAGCTTGTTGCGACATTAGTATTGTGGTAATCAGAAGTAAAAACCGCTGCATTATTTTTAATTTAAAAATACTTTGAAAGATTAACTAGGACCCTTTTTTTAGAATACTTTAATACTTTATCAACTAAGGACCAATTTTTTGACTACCTCTTTACCCAATGACTCATTTAACATAGAGATGATTTTTTCTTTTCCATAACTAAGCTCTTCTCTTAAAACACTTGAGCTCAATTTAATATAGAGTGTTTCTCGCTTCAATTCAATGGCTGTTGTGTAATTATTGACTCCATTTCCCATGAGTTGCTGCCAGGCATCCTTTACATTAACCTTGTCCAAACCTTGTTGTAAACGGTTGGTTTCTACAAACTCTTTTAGAATATCCTCAATGGACGAATGTTCATTTTTTCTACTGCTCATGGTGACTCAATATCTAGCTCTAGCGGTTCGTATCTTTGGTAAATGTACACCATTTGGTCTGCATTGATAATTTTGAGCTCTTTTTCATTTGCTGTTAGTATGGTTTCCTTCCAGCTATCGAGCGGTGTTCTGTAATATATGTTAAGGCTGTCGTTTTCAATGCGTACTTCAAAATACTCTGCGTCATTAGAGGCTTTATATTGATTGTTTATGCCTGGTTGTAGTTTTTTTCGAAACCCATTTAGGTTGTCTAAATAGATATAGTCGATGGTTGTGTTGTACCGATAGTCTTTAGATACTCCGCTGTGACTATTTACCTGAACTATTTCCCAATAACCACTTACATACTCCAGTTGTTCTTCAGCTGACGGTTGACAGGCATAAAATAAAGCGATCAAAAAAACAAGACATAAATTTTTCACAGACTAAATATTTTGTAGGATTGGTGAACTTTTTTGACGACTTGTTCTGTGCGCTCCTGATTGGTATCTGAGATAAATAGCTGACCGAAATTTTTATCTTCAACTAAATTAATGATTTGTGCAACACGATGATCGTCCAGTTTGTCAAAGATATCATCTAATAGCAAAATGGGTGTTACCCCACTTTGTGACTTGAGAAATTCGAATTGTGCCAGTTTTAAGGCTACCAGATAGGACTTTTGCTGTCCCTGGCTGCCAAATTTTTTGATTGGGTGTGTGCCAATTAAGAACTTGAGGTCATCTCTGTGAATACCAACACTCGTGTGCTGAAGGGCTCTATCCTTTTTAAGGACCTCCTTCAAAGATTGTGAGAGTGGGCATCGGTGTAAGTCACTTTTGTAAATTAAATCTACTTCCTCTCGATCTCCACTAATTCCTATGTAACGGGATTTAAAAATGGGTTTAAAGACCTCTAAAAAATGCTGCCGTTGTTCATAAATATAATGGCCATATTCCTGCAGCTGATCATCATAAATTTCAATCGTTTCTGCATTGAAGCTTTGATTCACTGCAAAAAACTTAAGGAGTGCATTTCGCTGACCTAAAACTCGATTATAATTGATCAGTGCATCCAGATAACGTTTGTTTCTTTGCGAAATGACTGTATCGAGGAATTTTCGTCGTACTTCGCTTCCTTCACTGATAAGATCTCTGTCTGAAGGAGAGATAATAACCAAGGGAACATAACCAATGTGATCGCTAAATTTCTCATAGTCCTTTCCGTTTCTGCGTATCTTCTTTTTTTGCCCTTTTTTAAAGGAAATTTGCACGCGCTCCTCTTTCTGATCTCTTTGAAAAAGACCATCAATTAGGAAAAAGTCTGCATCGTGCCGTATGTTTTGACTGCTTATTGGATTAAAATAGCTTTTTGTAAAGGCCAGATGATAGATCGCGTCTAAAATATTGGTTTTTCCTACCCCATTAGAACCAACAAAGCAATTGATCTTGTGATCAAATTCAAATTCTCGACTTTCAAAATTCTTGTAATTGACCAGGCTTAAAAGACGTAAGTTCATAGTGTGTAAATAGTCGAAACAAATGCTTGCAATTGGTGCAAATTATTGAAAAATAACAAATATTAAGCCTTTTAATTACCGATAAAAATTTTATTTTTGCCGTCGCATTAAAGCAAATATTATGGCTACATACAAGAAGCGAGGCGGTAAGCAAAAAACCAAGAAAGAAAAGATAGAAGCCATTGAGGATAACTCAACAACGGCAGAGGTATTCAATACCCTTGATGAATCGGCCTCAAAGACAGAAGAATGGGTTATCAAAAATCAAAACTATATTTTTGGAGTTGTTGGAATTGTGGCTGTTGTGATACTTGGTATCATGGGGTACAATCGATTCATTGCTGAACCAACGGCAAAAGAAGCAATGAATGAAATGTATAAGGCACAGACTTATTTTAATGAGGCGGTAAATGGTGTCGATCAGGACTCCTTATTCAACTTAGCACTTAATGGTGGTGAAGGTAAATACGGCATGCTTGATATTATCGATGAATATGGAAGTACGCCGGCAGGTAACCTAGCAAATTATTACGCTGGAATGGCCTATCTTAATTTAAAGGACTATCAGAACGCCATTAGCTACTTGTCAGCATTTTCAAGTGACGATAAAATGCTTTCACCAATCGCCAAAGGGGGTATTGGAGATGCATTTGTTCAATTGAATCAGTTGGAAGACGGACTTGATTATTACAAACGCGCCATCAGCGATAATTCTAATGAGTTCACTACACCAATTTACTTATTAAAAGCTGCTAAGGTTGCGTTGGAATTGGATCGGGTTAAGGAGGCAATTGACTATCTGAATCGCATTAAAGAAGAGTATCCAGATTCATTAGAGGCTAAGGATGTAGAGGTCCTTATCGGAATGGCAGAAGCAAAATTATAATTATGGCAACGGCAAATCATAATTTGTCAGACTACAATAAAGATGCAATCCCAAATGCGAAAGACTTTCGATTTGGGATTGTTGTTTCAGAATGGAACCCTAAAATCACTGAGGGATTGTTCCAGGGTGCGTACAAGGCCCTTTTGGATTGTGGGGCCCTAAAGGAGAATATCTCAAGAGTTAAGGTTCCCGGAAGTTTTGAGCTAATCTATGGTGCAAAGCATTTGGTCCAAAAAGACTTTGATGCAGTGATAGCTATTGGTTGTGTGATTCAAGGAGAGACCAGGCATTTTGACTTTGTTTGTGAAGGGGTTACCCAGGGCATCAAAGACTTAAATGTACTTTATGATACACCGGTTATTTTCTGCTTGTTAACAGATAACACACTACAGCAGTCCATTGATAGATCTGGAGGAAAGCACGGTAACAAAGGTACTGAAGCTGCTATTGCTGCCATTAAAATGGCGGAGCTGAGAAGGGAATAAATCAACTGCTTTGGTGTACTCTGGTTCCTTGTCCATTTTTGTTAAACTATTACCTTCTTCAGAACAGTCTGCATCGCATTTGTTAACAATTTTTAGGAAGCTCAAAGCCATTTCTCCTTTATATTTAAGTATTTTTGAGAGGTATCTGGGATGCTTAAAAATATAATTTGTTCAAACAAAGAAAACATAAGCAATTCAATTATAGTCCTCGGTTTCAAAAGAACAACAACACCAATGAATCCGGTGACTTTGAAAGTAAATGGAGAGAAACTCGGTTAAGCTCTCAAAAGCGAGGGAAAAGATTGGTGTCTCTACCCGTTTTAATCATTATGCTTATTGCCATTCTTATTTTAATGTACATCCTTAATGGATATATGTAAGTTACCACAATGGGAATATTTAAACAGCGTAAAAACAAGAGATATAATTACACTCCGCGTTATTATAAAGGGGAGGGGAATCCGTATGAACTAAAACATCGTTTTGATGATTACCGAAAGACAGTTGCTCCTCCAAAAGGAATTAAGGGAAAACTAAATCAAGCTTTAGACGATTATAAATACAATCCGGATCAAAGTGCCAATAAACGCGTTTTAATAATTGTGGCAGTCCTAGTTTTAATTTTTCTCGTTATTATCGAATTTGATCTTACTATTTTTTTCAAAGGCTAATGTCGGATATTATACAATTGTTACCGGATCATGTAGCCAATCAGATCGCAGCAGGAGAGGTAGTTCAACGACCTGCTTCGGTTGTAAAGGAGTTGTTGGAAAACTCCATCGATGCAAGGTCGTCTCACATCCAACTTATCGTTAAAGATGCGGGCAAAACCCTTATTCAGGTTATTGATGATGGATTGGGAATGAGCGAAACTGATGCGCGTATGAGTTTCGAACGACATGCTACTTCAAAGATCAAATCAGCAGACGACCTCTTTCAGGTCCAATCCAAAGGATTTAGAGGTGAGGCGCTAGCCAGTATTGCCGCTATTGCACATATAGAACTGAAAACCAGAACCCCGGACGAGGAGTTGGGGACCTGCATTAATATTGAGGGAAGTTCGGTCAAATCCCAGGAGGTGATCGTAAGCCCCAAAGGGACCTCTCTCTCTGTAAAGAATTTATTCTTTAATATTCCTGCAAGACGCAACTTTCTAAAATCCAACAAAGTTGAATTGCGACATGTTATAGACGAATTTCACCGAGTGGCTCTAGCACATCCAGAGGTTTCCTTTTCATTTCATCACAATGAGAATGAGTTGTTTTCCCTCCCAAAAAGTAATCAGAGACAACGGGTTGTTCATATTTTTGGTGCCAAAACTAACGAAAAACTGGTACCGGTAAAGGAGAACACGGAAGTACTTAAAATTGATGGTTACGTCGGAAAACCTGAGTTCTCGAGAAAGACTCGATCCGAGCAGTTTTTTTTCGTTAATAGACGTTTTATAAAGAGCCCTTATCTAAATCATGCGGTAGTTTCTGCCTTTGAAGGCTTGCTTAAAGACGGGTATCATCCAAGTTATTTTCTGAACCTCACGGTCGATCCTAAGACCATTGATATAAATATTCATCCAACCAAAACAGAAATTAAGTTTGAGGACGAACACACCTTGTATGCCTTATTGCGGTCTGCCGTTAAACACAGCCTCGGACAGTTTAATATTGCTCCAATACTCGATTTTGAAAAAGACTCGAGCCTGGAGACTCCATACCATTTTAAAAATCGTAAAGCACTAAATCCGAAGATTGAGGTAGATAGAGATTTCAATCCGTTTGTTAAAAGCAACACAGGCAGCTCAAATTTTGTTAAAGGTTCTTTCTCACAATTGGATACTGGAAAAACGGCATGGGATGCATTATATCACCATCTTGAAGTAGACTTAGATAATGAAAAGGGCACAGATAAAAATTTCATCCAGTCATTTGAAAGCAAACTAGAAAATCCTGGTCTTTTTAAAGACGCGCATGCTCAGATAGAAGGAATCAGTCATCAAGTAGATACAAAGTACATTGTAAAGCCAATGACCTCAAGAATATTAATAGTAGACCAGAACAGGGCACATCAGAGGGTATTGTACGAAAAATTTTTAAAACAATTGACCATCAAAACCTCTGTTTCGCAGCAACTATTATTCCCTTTGGAATTGCACTTCTCTAAGCCTGAAATGGATATTGTAAACGAACTTCAGGAGGATCTTGAAAGTGCAGGTTTTCTATTTCAGGAGTTGCAGAATGAGGGTTTGATAATCAGCGGTGTACCTTCGATCATTTCTGAGCAGGAGGTTCGATCTGTCTTTGAACAATTAATTTCTGATGTGGAACATCAGGTCCCAGAACAGAACTTCAGTGTACTAGATTTAATGGCCAAGTCCATGGCCAGTAGTATTGCCATAAAAAAAGGTCAGACTCTCGATCCAGTGGAGCAAATACATTTGGTCGATGCGTTATTTGCCTGCAAAGAACCGGACTTTTCACCTGCTGGTCTCAAAACATTTATCATCATAGAATCTAACGATCTGGAAAAAAAATTCAAATAACTTATGAGACTTGGAATTACCGATGCAGTAAAACATCTCTTAATCATCAATGTGCTAATGTTTATTGGAACACTAGCTATTGGCAATGGAGAGTTATTCTTTAGATGGTTCGCCTTGTACTTTCCTAAAAATGATTTATTTGAGCCCTGGCAGATCATTACACATATGTTTATGCACGGAAATTTTGGTCATATTTTATTTAATATGTTCGCGCTGTGGATGTTTGGTACTACCGTAGAGCAGGTATTCGGTTTTAAAAAGTTTTTAATTTTTTATCTGTTTTCCGGATTGGGAGCAGCCGCGATCATGATCGCCTATTATTATTTTCAATACCTGCCCCTTGAAGCCAAGCTTATTGAATCAGGCTTGCTTGGAACAGAGATCAGGGAGATGCTTGCCAACAATGAGATTACAAGGAGTATTACAGGAGACCAACGGATAATGCTACAACAAATGTTTGAGATCTATCACTCTTCCATGGTGGGCGCTTCAGGAGCTATAATGGGAGTACTTGTAGCCTTTGGGATGCTTTTTCCGGAATCTAAATTAATGCTGATATTTCTGCCCATACCAATTAAGGCTAAGTATTTTATTCCTGGGATTATAGCTCTTGATCTGTTTTCGGCCATTACAGGGCAATCCATATTTAGTCCGAGTAATACGGCCTATGTCGCGCATATTGGAGGGGCATTGACCGGATTTTTATTAATGTGGTTCTGGAAGAAGAATGAGAATGATAAATATCGGTGGAATTAAATTGAAATAATATGGAGGATCTTAAACTTCGCTTTCAACGACTCAATACTTTTGGGAAGATCATTGCTATCAATGCCGCTGTATTCGTTGTTGGTATCGTCCTAAAATTACTAGGTTGGAATCTTATTCAGTATTTCCGTCTGCCCGGTGATGCAATGGAGGCTTTATTACAACCTTGGTCTATTTTTACCTATGGATTTATTCACAGTGGTCTGTGGCATCTCCTGTTTAATATGCTACTGCTTTTTTATCTTTCAGAGGTGCTCATTAACCTTTTACCGGTGAAAAAAGTTTTAAATATTTACTTTCTGGGAATCATTGTAGGCGGGTGCGCTTTTCTTCTGGCGCAGAGTCTGTTTTTGAACTATTCTGTTGGTTTGGTAGGAGCATCTGCCGGTGTTGGAGCCTTGCTTATGTTTGTCTCAGCTTATTTACCAGATTCTCAAATAAGATTTTTCACCTTTAATATCAAATGGAAGTATATAGGTATTGCGATGGTGGTACTTGACCTGTTGCGGATTAGCTCCGGTGTGAACACTGGAGGGTACATTTCACATTTTGGGGGGTACTTATTGGGGTTTTTGTATGCCAATCAATACAAGAAAGGCCAGGATATAGGTGAAGGTTTTGAGCGTTTCATGGATTGGTTTGCCTCTCTATTTTCCAAAAAAGCAAAACTAAAAACTGTTCATAGACGAAAAGCTTCGTCTAAAAAAGGGTATGCAGGAACCCCTAGAAAAGAATTCGATCAATTCAATAAGCAGAAGCAGATTGATCTCATTCTCGATAAAATTAGTAAAAGCGGATATGACAGTCTTACAGAAGAAGAGAAAAAGTTTCTTTTCGAAGCCGGAAAAGATTAGCTCATGAGAGGCCTGCGGTTAATTGATAAGTTAGTTGTTGTTGTTAATACCCTGGCAGCCTTTTTATTACTTCTCTCTTACGGATTAAGTTTTTTACCTCCCAAACAGTTCGGTTTCCTATCCGTTCTTAGCCTTGGTGTACCTGTTCTCATCGTTCTCAACCTACTTTTTGTTATCTATTGGCTGGTAAAGCTCAAAAAGCAATTTCTGATCTCTTTAGTGGTCCTTATTCTTGGGTTTAATTATGTAACCTCGCTGTATCAGTATTCCGGAGAGAACAACGCGCTGCAGACCGATAACTTTACAGTGATGAGTTACAATGTGAGACTTTTTAATTTATTCGATTGGATAGATGAAAACAATTTAGAGAAGAAGATTCTCGATCTGGTAAAGCGGGAGCGGCCGGACATCCTTGCCATTCAGGAATACCACAAAAATGAACAGTTTAATCTGGATGGGTATTATAAGTACGAATCGTTATCAGGAGATCGTGTTCAAAGTGGTCAGGCTATATACTCCAAATATCCCATTATTGATTCGGGTGCCATAGAATTCCCCAATACTGCAAACAACGCTATCTTTATTGATGTAGTCATTCATAAAGACACTGTCAGAGTTTATAATTTACACTTGCAGAGTTCCAAAATCAATACTTCATCCAGTAGTTTTAAACAGGAGTCGTCTGAAAATTTGCTAAATCGGATTTCAAGAACCTTTCAGATCCAGCAATCTCAATCCGAACTATTTTTGGAGCACCAAAAGGCTTCACCCTATACCACAATAATTGCAGGTGACTTTAATAACACTCCATATTCCTATGTGTATGGGAGAATAAAAGGCAATTTCAAAGACGCTTTTGAGGAAGCAGGTACAGGCTTTGGCACAACTTATGATTTCAGATGGTTTCCGTTAAGGATCGATTTTATCCTTGTTGATAATACATTTGAGGTCGAGGAATTTAAAACCTTTAATAACAAGTATTCAGACCATTACCCAGTAAAGGCGACTTTAAATTTGCATCCATAAGCAATCGACAGTATCTGCTAAAATATGAATCACTAGCCCGATTCCTATTAAGCGAGTTCTCTTTGGAAGGCAAAGCAACACATAAAGGGCAATGGCCCAATAGCTGTGAAGGGGATGAAAGTTTATGCTACATCGATAGGGATCAAAAACTGGATTTGCCACCAGGTGATCCAGATCTATCAACATTCCGAGCATCATTAGTGCATAGGCTCTCCCGAATTTTGGTCTGAAAAATACAATCGCCACAACAGCGGGCAATCCAAAATGTAAACCGTAGTGGATGATGCCTTGAGTCATTTCAATGTTAGCTGTTTGATCATGAAATTTTCGCTATTTGGTCCTTGGTTGAACAGAAGATCTAAAATGGACAGATGTGGTACGAAACCGAATTTATTTGAAAACACCTGTGTATAGGGCTTTATCTTAAAGGGTGACTGCACGTTTTTAGCACTTAAATAACGAAGATCCAGCCCATTCTTCCACTCGGCTGTGAAGCTCCCAGACTGCTTATAACTCAATTCATAACTCAGAAATTCTGATATCATTTTCATACTGCTGAGATTAAAATCGATGAGATACTTCCATTTTTTCTGATAGAGCAATTGCAAATCGTCTATGTAGAATTCGTAAAACGGAGACATTTGATATGCCGATGCGAGGGACTTAAGGTGCAGCTCCTGCCAATTGGAATTATAGGCTATCTGAACATCTTTAAATAGTTGTCTGTTCTTCTGAGAATAGTGCACAGGTATGCTAAGGCTTAATTTTCCATTGGCAGCAAGAATAACGCATCTGTTTCTTAAGGTTTGCTTTTGATAATTATCAAAGAACTCCAACCATAATTCTGAACTCTGCATGATCCCGAGCCATTGATCAATACTTCCAAAATAGCAGGGATTAATGAGAGTTTTCATGATTGATCATTACGCATTGAGCTTCTTTCTTTTTCGCCAGCGGTTAAATAGGGTGAAACCGGCAACCACTATCACAAATGGCCAGAAATAGGATACGCGGTCGCCTTTGCCACTTACGGTCGTGAAAATACGGTCGGTTCTCAGACTCCAGTTGGCAATACCATCATTAATTCCGTCGATACTCATCCAAATAAACACAGGTTTACCTATAATGTGATTATGCGGAACAAACCCCCATGCACGACTATCGATGGAATTATGCCTGTTATCGCCCATCATCCAATAATAGTCTTGTTGAAAGGTATAAGTATCTACGGGCTTATCATCTATAAATACCCGGTTCCCCTTGGCTACAATCTTATGACCCTCGTACTCAGAGATGACACGCTTATATATGGAATAGTTTTCAGGATTAAGTGAAACGGTAGCTCCTTTTTTGGGAATGAAAACAGGACCGAAAAAATCCATGTTCCATGAAAAATTAGGATCTCTTGGAAAACTGTTGGCGTAGATTCCTTTCGGTGTATGATAAGGCTCAATCGACGCGATTTCAGGATGATTTTTTAGTCCTGCAATGGCTTTGTCCGAAGCAGCGAATATTCTATAATTGCCTTGCTCGGTACCATTTCCAATCCCATCATCGATATCGTATTTTTCAAGAATGGAATACATACGGTTGACGGGAAGGGCTCTCTTAAATTGTACATTATAGGAAAACTGTAATTCCGTTCTATCTGGTAATTCATTTTTCAGTCCATTGATGTAAACATGACCGTTTCTTACTTCGAGGGTGTCACCAGGAACGCCTACACAGCGTTTGACAAGATTTGTCTTTTTATCAATGGGTTTGTAATAGTTTCTATCTGGATTAAAATCATTCATATCCCTTAGGGTATCAGCCGGTTGACCAAAGACAACAATATCATTGCGTTTTATTTTTTCAAAGGCTGGAAACCTAAAATAGGGGAGTTGAAACCAGTTTTTCCAGGAACGGTTCTTTTCCTCCAGACGGTCGCTGTATAAATAAGATTTCTTGCCAATCACCGGGATGGTATCATGTACCATTGGCGCAGCTACGGTTGTCATGGGTGCTCTGGCGCCATAATGTAACTTACTAACAATTAAAAAATCGCCTACCAAAAGCGATTTCTCCAAAGAGGAAGAGGGAATAACAAACGGCTGAAAAAAATAGGTGTGCACAATGGTTGCGGCCACAACGGCAAACAGAATAGAGCTAATCCAGTCACCAGCAGCTGTCCTTGGTTTTAGGTCCCTATTCTCAATGTACTCGACATCAGCGAAGTAATTCAAGTAATAGGCAAAAAACCCAAACGACACTATTGCAAGTATCGTATCCAAATTGGAATGCCTGCCAAAACTTCTTGCAGTTTCCACCCAAACGGCAGGTATCACGATGAGATTTACAATAGGTAAAATCATTAATATAGTCCACCACCAGGGACGATTGATGATTTTCATTAAAACGACCGCATTGTAAACAGGGACAAAAGCTTCCCAGGCTTTTCTATGCGCTTTAATATATAGTTTCCACGTTCCTAAACCGTGGATGATTTGAATTGCAAAAAATAAAAGGAGCCATTGCGATTGATCCATGAATAAAACTGAAAATTTACTGAAGGTTGGAAAATATTTTAATTTGTTTCAAAGCATTGGCAAATTAACCAATGTTTAACACATCTTTCATGCTAAATACACCTTTTTTATTCAGGATCCATTCGGCAGCTATAATGGATCCAAGCGCAAAGCCTTTACGATTATGCGCTTCATGAGAGATTTGAATGGTATCAATATCTGAAGCGTAGGTCACAATATGTGTGCCGGGAACATCTTCAATTCGCTCAGCTACAATTGGGATCTCCTGAGCCTTTGGCAGATTCAATGACCATCCCTTATAGGCTGTCTCCTCTATCACCTGCTCCGCCAGGGAAATTGCTGTTCCGCTTGGTGCGTCCAGTTTTTGGGTATGGTGTATTTCTTTCATAGAAATATCATAATGGTTATAAGCGCTCATTAATCTGGCCAGAGTTCGGTTTAATTCAAAGAATACGTTGACACCAAGGCTAAAGTTGGACGCATACAAAAAGGCCCCATTGTGTGTCTCACAAAAATCAGCCACTTCGTCATAATGATCTAACCATCCGGTAGTTCCTGACACTACCGGAATGTTTGATTTTAAGGCCGACTTTATATTGCCAACAGCAGCACTGGGGAGGCTAAAGTCTATAGCAACATCCGCATTACCAAAGTTTATGTGTTTTGTAGGTTCGTTTATTATTAAAGAAATACCATGCCCCCTTTCTCTTGCCAAGCCTTCTATGGTCCTTCCCATTTTACCGTATCCTAATAAGGCGATATTCATGTGTTTAGAATTTAAATTTCACTGTTAGTCCCAGATCTGTCACATCCTCCATTTCATTGTACTGAACGTGTGGTTTTATGGCGAGGTTTTCATCGACATTGTACTGCAAAAGATGGGCATCTACATTAGCATCGATGATGTTTAATGCATAAAGACCAAGGGTTACCAGTAGTGACAATTCCTGATTTCGTCTGAATTGTTGTTGCGCCCTTACCAAACCGTCATTGGAAATCTGTCCAAAAAATTCATCATCTTCGTACCCGGCAAGTCGGCGTTTGTAAGCATCGCGGTATCGATTGAGTTGATCGGTGTTTCGAACATAAAAATAGACTCCAGTACCAATGGCCGCATATACAATAGGTATTTTCCAGTACTTTTTATTATAGGCCTGTCCCAGTCCTGGGAGGACCGCAGAGTAAAAGGCAGCTTTGGAAGGTGCCAGGGGATCAATCGGTTTACGGGTTTCAATCGTAGTGTCTAACTTAAGATCTCCCAAGTCCTTGGTGTTTGTGCTGTCTATTTTGGTTTGAGAAAAACTAAATAAACTATAACATGCGATACAAGTGAACAAACATAGTTGCTTATTTAGCACTTTTAACTAATTTTTTGATCCGATTGAAATCTTCTTCGGAATGAAAGGGTATGGTGATCTTGCCACTTCCATTCTTTGCTACTTTAACGTCAATTTTATGCCCGAAGTATTCGGAGAATTCTTTGATGCCTTTTTTAATGTGTTTTGGAAGTTTCTCCTCCTGAGTGTTCTGTTCTGGTTTTTCCGTAGGGTTGTTTATTTTCTTTACGAGCGCTTCTGTCGCGCGGACGGACAGCTTATTTTTAATAACTTTCTCATAGACATCTAGTTGTTCAGAAGGCTCTTCAATATTAATCATAGCCCTGCCATGACCCATAGTGATGAAACCATCTCTCATACCTGTTTGTATAATGGGATCTAATTTTAATAGGCGCAAATAATTGGTTATGGTTGAGCGTTTCTTCCCCACGCGATCACTCATTTGTTCCTGAGTGAGATTGATTTCATCGATCAATCGCTGGTACGATAAAGCAATTTCAATGGGGTCGAGATCCTGACGTTGTATGTTTTCAACCAATGCCATTTCCAGGGACTCCTGGTCGTTGGCAATGCGTACATAGGCCGGTATGGATTCTAATCCAATGAGTTTAGAAGCTCTAAAGCGTCTTTCTCCAGAAACCAGTTGAAATTTATTAAAGGCAGTTTTTCTAACGGTAATTGGTTGTATCACTCCTAGGTCACGAATTGAACTGGCCAATTCCTTTAAGGATTCTTCATTGAATTTGGTCCTTGGCTGAAAAGGGTTCACCTCTATGTTTTCAATAGAAATTTCAATAATATTGCCTACAACTTTGTCTGCGTTTTTGTCGTCGGCAGACTGAATGTCATTTGCAGGATCTTTTAACAGAGCGGATAGTCCTCTTCCCAGAGCTTGTTTTTTGGTTGCTTTAGCCATGAGCCTGGTTTTTTACAATAATTTCCTTAGCCAAGTTAAGATAATTTGTAGCGCCCTTACTACTCACGTCGTAATTTATAATACTCTCACCATAACTGGGAGCTTCGCCAAGTCTAACATTGCGCTGGATGATGGTCTTAAACACCATGTCACTAAAATGCTTTTGCACTTCTTCAACCACTTGATTTGATAATCGCAGTCTCGAATCATACATGGTCAAAAGCATTCCTTCTATATCAAGAGCCGGATTGTGAATGCGTTGGACACTTTTTATTGTATTCAACAATTTTCCGAGGCCTTCCAGAGCAAAATACTCACACTGGATTGGAATAATTACACTGTCGGCTGCAGTTAATGCATTAAGCGTTAATAAACCAAGTGAAGGAGCACAGTCGATCAATATAAAATCATACGATGATTTGAGCCCTTCAATGGCAGTTTTGAGCATGTATTCTCTCGATTCCTTATCGACAAGTTCTATTTCAATGGCTACCAGGTCAATATGTGCGGGAATGATATCTACATTAGGAGCATTTGTGCCAGTTATGGCCTTTGTTGCCGAAATGGTGTGTTCCAGAACCTGGTAGGTTCCTTGTTCTACCTCTTCTACATTAATTCCTAATCCAGAACTGGCATTGGCCTGTGGGTCTGCATCGATCAGCAGTACTTTTTTTTCAAGTACTCCTAGTGAGGCGGCTAAGTTCACGGATGTTGTTGTTTTACCAACGCCTCCTTTCTGATTGGCAATGGCTATTATTTTCCCCATTAATGATTTGGTTTAAACAGGGTTTAAAAATACAATTATTTGTGTGGAATAAAAACGTAACTTGTTAACATTGTCCCAATAAAAAAGCAGCCAAACGGCTGCTTTTACTACTGTTAACGTGTCTTACTGTTCGGGATTATGAATGCCTAGAATGTAACCTTGCGTCAGATATTTTTTGGCAACAGCATGAAGATCTTCGGTAGTCAAATTGTTAACTGATTCTTCGAAGCTCAGGAAATCATGTGGATTCTTTTTGAGGTAGTCAGCATTTTTGAGCTGAGTGAGCCAAAATCGGTTTGTTTTTAGATCTTCTTTATAATCTCGAATTTGTGCTTCCTTAACTTTTGATAAATCCTTATCCGAAGGACCATTTTTGACCAGACTTTCAACTTCTGCCAAGGTGGCTAATTTAAGCTTCTCAACATTTTCCGGGCCACATGGAAAATTGATATTAAAACTATACCAGCCATAGGGCATGTTGCTAATTCTGGCGCTGGCTCCAGCACCATAGACACCTCCTTCTTCTTCTCTCAGTTTTTCAATCAATTTAATTGATAAAACCTCAGCTAAGCTTTTAAAGGCAAGAGATTCTTTCGCATCATAAGTTGTTGGGCCATGATAGGTAAAACGAACAGAACTCTTAGGGTCGGTACCTTTTTCAACCACTTTGGTGTGTGATCCTGTCAACGGCCTGAATTCTGGAACTACGTAATCTTTAGCGCCTCCTTGGCTCGGCAGGCTTGCAAGGTACGTCTCACAATAGTTAGTGAACTTTTCTTCATCTATATTGCCTACAAAATAGAAATGGAATCCGCTGGCATCAGAGAATAACTCCTGATACTTTTTATAAGCAAGTTCGTAATCGGCCTTGTCCATTTGTTCAGGAGTCGGAAAACCCATGTAACGTGGATTTTCCCCGTACATGAATTCGCTCATCTGATCCTGAAAATAAAATTGGGGACTAGCCAATAAGTTACCCATAAATGCTTTTTGCTTATCAACATAGGATTTGTAAGCATCTTCATCTTTATTTAGAGCGGTAAAATAAAGGTAAGTAAGTTGAAATAAGGTTCCAAGATCTTTTGGAGTGGCATTTCCCGACACACCCTGGCTGTAGGTTCCTATAGATGGTCTGACATTGGCTATTTTTCCAGACATCATTTTACTTAGATCTACATTATTGAAGCCATTAACTCCCGCCTCACTCAGGCCACCATTGGCTCTAGCAGTAGCTAAATAGTCTGTATCAGAGTAAGTTGAGGTTCCACCATAGCTGAAGGCATCAAATAAGATTTCGTCATTTTTAAAATCCGTGATCTTGTAGGTGACACTTACACCATTACTGAGGAGGAGTGTTTTTGTTCCTAGTTGCTCATCACTTTTATAATCTACGATGCTACCTTTGCCAGGGCTTGTGGCCATTAATTCACTGGCGATGGCTTTATCCTCATAGGGATCAAGTTTGGTGTCTTTAATTAAATTTAAAACCTCTAATACCTGATCTTCAGTTACTTTAGTTACTCCCTCTTTGTCTGGACCTGTTAGGATTACTACTCTGTTTTCATCTTTAATGTAGCTTTCAATAAGGCTGTTGACTTCCTGAAGTTCTATGCCAGGAAGGTGGGTCTTCATAAATTGATAACGCCATGAAATTCCGGGAATAGGGGTGTCCTCTAAATAATTGTTTACATATTGTCCTACAATGCGTTCAGATTCCATTTTATCCCTATCCTTATAGGCTTTATCCATATTGGCAAGTAAATCTTTCTTCGCCCGCTCAAATTCGCCTTTAAAGAAACCGTGTTGTTTGACTCTTTCATTTTCGGTAAGTAAGGTTTTAAGAGCATCCAGCTGTCCCGTTGGGCTTGTCATTGCCGTCGATTGAAATGCTTCTTTTGAGCGCGCATAGGTGCCTCCATGATAAGTAAAGCCAAAAACAAAGGGCGGGTTGTTGCCGTTTCTAATCTCATCTAATCTATTATTGATCATTTGAGTAAATAATCCCTCCACTAGAGACTGTCGATAATCTCCCAGTGTTTTATCTGGAGTGGCATTATCCTTATCTTTAAACATTAATCGTACATCAGAGAAAGCAGCTTCTTTATCTGACTCTATGGCAATAAATGTCTCCTTGTGATTAGGAAGATCAAAAGAGGGTCTTTCGCGCGCATTCTCTGGCATTTTAATCCCACCAAAATGATTTTTGATTTTTTCTTCCAGCACATCTACATCTATATCACCCACGGCAATAACGGCCATTAGATCCGGACGGTACCAATCTTTATAAAACCGTCTTAGACTTTCATAGTCAAAGTTTTCGATACTTTCTTTAGTGCCAATGGGAAGTCTTTCGGCATACATGGAGCCATACATCATCTTTGGAAGATAGGCTTGCATCATTCGCTCATTTGCACCCTTCCCAAGTCGGTATTCTTCTAATACAACACCCCGTTCACCGTCTATATCTTCTTCATTGAGTAAGGCATTATGGGCCCAATCTTCAAGAATCTGAAAGCCCATTTCAAGTTTTTCCGGATCCTGACTAGGAATGGGTAAAATGTATACAGTCTCATCGAAGCTGGTGTAGGCATTGAGATGGGAGCCAAACTTTACGCCAATACTTTGTAAATAATCTACAAGATCATTTTTTTCAAAATTCTTTGTTCCATTAAAATTCATATGTTCCATAAAGTGAGCTAATCCTAGCTGGTCCTCATCTTCCAAGATGGACCCTGCATTGACTACAAGTCTGAGTTCTACTTTATTTTCAGGCTTTGGATTTTGTTGAACATAATATGTGAGGCCATTTGAAAGCTTACCTATTCTTATATTTTCATCTATGGGAATAGGTGCGTTTGGGTCGAAGTCTTCAACTGACGCTACCTGTGTAGATTGAACAATATCCTGCGCAGAGATTGAAAACGGGGGGATAAAAAATAGTAATAGTACTAATTTGAACAAAAAGTGTTTCATGATTGATGGTTTTAGTTAAAAACTAGAAGAATTTTCCTTAAAGATAAAAGGAAATAAAATTAAATCAAGGATTTAGCTGAAGTTTAACTATTTGTTCTTTTTTGCCCTGATCATCGCCTCTAGTTGATCCCAAAGTGCTTCTGGAATTTCTGATAGCATATTAAACTCGCCCGCACCCATCAACCATTCTCCGCCATCAATGGTGACTACTTCGCCGTTGATGTACGATGAAAAATCGGAAACCAGATAAGCGGCCAGATTGGCCAGTTCCTGATGTTTGCCAACGCGCTGT
This sequence comes from uncultured Winogradskyella sp., assembly GCA_963966315.1. Classification (GTDB taxonomy): domain Bacteria; phylum Bacteroidota; class Bacteroidia; order Flavobacteriales; family Flavobacteriaceae; genus Winogradskyella_A. The sequence goes on from CAWZYX010000004.1 coordinate 59,772, forward strand.
AAGGGCACTTTTTTCGCCATGTCAAATTTTTCCTGAAGATTACCTGGCATGAGTCGATCCCAGGCGCCTTTGGTTGGGAACGGACCGGGAGCAATAGCATTGAAACGCATGCCATATTTTGCCCATTCTACAGCCAGACTTCTAGTCATGGCCAGAACCCCTGCCTTTGCTGCCGCGCTCGGTACAACGTATCCTGATCCGGTCCAGGAATAGGTGGTTACAATATTTAAGACCACTTTATTCCTCTGCTGTTCGCTGATCCAGTGCTTTCCAAAGGCAAGCGTGCAGTTTTTCGTGCCCTTTAGTACAATATCTAATATCACATCAAACGCACGGGATGAAAGTCGCTCTGTTGGAGAAATAAAATTTCCGGCTGCATTGTTTAGCAAAACATCAACTGATCCAAATTCATCTAAAACTGTTTGCAACATTTCTTCTACCTGGTGGTGTTCACGTACATCGCATTGAACAGGAAAGCAGGTGCTTCCTGTTTCTTCACTTAGTTCTTTAGCCGTGTGTTTTAGCTTGTCCAGATTTCTAGAAGTGATGGCTACCTTTGCGCCCAGTTCCAGAAAGTAACGGCTCATTGATTTGCCCAGTCCACTTCCGCCACCGGTGACAACAATATGTTTTCCCTTGAGAGCATCGTCCCTTAGCATTTTTTGAGTGTGGTCTTTCATATCATGTACAATTTGCGTTCGTGTCACAATCAGGATCATCACAGTCCACAAGTCCATCTCCGTCATTATCCACCCCATCAATACAACGCTCTATCTGGCAGTCATCAAAATCTGAGCAATCTCCGTCCTCACAATCTACAAACCCATCGTTATCGTTGTCCATTCCGTCATTACAGACCTCCTGGCAATTCGAAGCATTGAGGCAGTCCAGATCCTCACAATCAGTGGCCCCATCTCCGTCATTATCTTCCCCATCAGAACAGTTTTCCTGTACATTGGAAGTTGGATTTTCATCTTCATCACTTTTACAGCTGTACGCACTGGTAAGGATCATTGTGACCAACAAAATTGCAAAGGAATATTTGAAAGTGCTTCTATAGGTAATTAGCATAATTTGATCTATTAGTCGATCAAGATATTAAGAATTTCGATTGCAGCCTCACTTATTTTTGTACCCGGACCAAAAACAGCTACGGCCCCTGCATCAAAAAGGAATTGATAATCCTGTTTAGGGATCACCCCGCCTACAATTACCATGATATCATCTCTGCCGTAAGATTTTAATTCTTCGATTACCTGAGGAACCAGAGTTTTGTGACCTGCTGCCAGTGAAGACACACCCAGAATGTGAACATCGTTTTCAACCGCTTGTTTGGCTGCTTCCTTAGGCGTTTGAAATAAAGGCCCAATGTCTACATCAAATCCAACGTCTGCATAGCCTGTTGCTACCACCTTTGCACCTCTGTCGTGACCGTCCTGCCCCATTTTTGCGATCATAATTCGCGGTCTTCTACCATCTTGTTCTGCGAATTTATCGGCAAGTTCTCTGGCTTTTGCGAAGCTTTTGTCATTTTTAATTTCTTTACTGTACACGCCTGAAAATGATTTTATCTGTGCTTTATACCTTCCAAACTCTGCCTCAAGAGCATCGCTAATTTCTCCAAGGGTAGCTCTTTCTCGTGCTGCATCCACTGCTAAAGATAAAAGATTCTCACTTCCTGTTTTGGCAGCATTGGTTAGTTTTGTAAGTGCATTTTGAACGGCCTCCTCATTTCTGTTAGCTTTAACCTTATTGATGCGTTCTATTTGTTGTTTACGAACGGTTTGGTTATCCACCTCCAGTGTTTGAATTGGATCTTCTTTTTCCAAACGATATTTGTTTACCCCAACAATAATGTCTTGCCCTGAATCGATGCAGGCCTGTTTTCGTGCTGCTGCCTCTTCAATTCTCAACTTAGGGATACCTGCTTCAATTGCCTTAGTCATGCCTCCAAGCGATTCTATTTCCTGAATG
>CAWZYX010000005.1:0-61485 GCA_963966315.1 uncultured Winogradskyella sp.
ATATCTCACCATCGAGACTGGCCGTTAATTTCTCAACATGAAGAATCTGATCACCAGCCTCACGCTCTCGTTCAAATATAATGGCAGGGTATCGACGGCTCGAAGGTCTAATATCCGCGATATTCAACTTATCGATCATTTTTTTTCGGCTAGTTGCCTGTTTCGATTTGGCCACATTGGCAGAAAAACGTCGGATAAACTCTTCCAACTCTTTCTTCTTTTCCTCTGCCTTTTTGTTTTGCTGTGCTCTTTGTCTGGCAGCCAGTTGAGACGACTCATACCAAAAGCTGTAATTTCCTGAATAATGATTGATCTTTCCAAAATCTATATCCGAAATGTGTGTACATACAGCGTCTAAAAAATGACGGTCGTGAGAAACCACGATCACGCAGTTATCGTAGTTGGCCAAAAAATTCTCCAACCAACTTATGGTTTCATAATCCAAATCGTTGGTAGGCTCATCCATAATGAGTACATCCGGGTTTCCAAAAAGTGCCTGAGCTAAAAGTACCCGTACTTTTTGCTTGCCATCCAGATCCTTCATCTGCATGTAGTGCAGGTCTTCACTAATGTCTAGGTTTGAGAGCAGAGCCGCAGCATCACTGTCGGCATTCCAGCCGTTCATTTCTTCAAACTGAACTTGCAGCTCCCCAATTTTTTCAGCATTTTCATCCGTGTAATCTGCGTACAACGCATCTATCTCAGATTTAATATCAAACAATGGTTTATTGCCTCGAATCACCGTTTCAAGTACCTGATGCTCATCGTACAGGTTGTGATTTTGCTCGAGTACAGACATGCGCTTACCCGGTTCCAAATGGACATGGCCTGAGGTAGGATCCATTTTACCAGATAAAATTTTAAGAAAAGTAGACTTACCGGCACCGTTTGCCCCAATAATACCATAGCAATTTCCTGTATTAAAGGTAGTGTTTACCTCATCAAATAAAATACGCTTCCCAAACTGCACCGAAAGATTAGAAACTGATAACATGCTGTCCTGTTTAAAATTTTTGCAAAAGTAGAAAATTAAAAGGGTTTACGCGAATAAATAAAGCCTTAACAACATTTAACGACTCATTAACAACGGCGCTTAACACCAAGGTCTATTTTTGTTCATTCAAGGGATAAGACTGTTTTGAATATGCGTTACGGAGTATACCTGTTAGTGGGTGTGTTGCTTCTGGGTTGTACTCAGATTCAACTCAATAATGATTCAGCTGTCTATTTCGGTGGTGAAATCATCAATCCCAAGGAAGGCTTCGTTGTTCTCAACAACGAAAAAGGTCTCGCCAGAGATACCATTCGACTTAATCCTCAAAACCGATTTTTAATTCGCCTGGACAGTATAGAGACTGGACTGTATTCTTTTCGTCACGGTGGGGAGTTTCAGATGATCATTTTGGAGCCAAAAGACAGTCTCATGCTGCGACTGAACACCTATGATTTTGATGAGTCTTTGGTTTTCTCGGGAAGAGGAGCTCCAAAAAATAACTACTTGCTCAAAATATTTTTACAAAATGAAAGAGAAGATCGAAGACTGATTAAATACAGCCAGCAGGAACCAGAACAATTTCAGAAATTTGTTGAAAACAGACATCAAAACCAGTTGGAGGCGCTCGATGATTTTTTAAACAAGAAGGATGTTTCCGCTTTTACCAAATCTGTTTTAAAAGCAAGCATAGATTACAATAATTATGCAGACAAGGAAATTTATCCATTTGCTTATTTTGGAAACAACAAGCTTGTACACCACAAAGACCTACCCGAGCAATTTTATCAACACCGTTCTGAAATCGATTATAACTCCGAGGCCCTAAGTGAAGTATTCGCTTACAATCGGTTTCTATTTGCACATATAGATAACCTGGCGCTGGACGCGTTTTACGCTCATAATGATTTTCACACCACCTTCAACAGACATCAACTTCTTTACAACAAGGCCAAACTGGATCTCATCGATAGTTTGGTTGCGAATGACTTTATCAAGAACAATTTATTGAAGTACAAAACCAGAGACTTCATCAGTCACAATCTAAAAGATGAAGAAATTGAAGATATTCTTGCCTATTATCGCACAAAATCGACTAATAAAGATGATATTGCCGATATGGAGAGTCTTGTCAATGCCATGAAAAATTTACGTCCAGGTAATGAATTTCCAAATTTGGGTCTTGTGGACATATACAATAAAGAACACAATATTGAAGCACTTGTTAACAAGCCAACACTTATCTATTTTTGGTCCTCCAATAACAAAAAGCACTACCGTAACAGTCACTATCGTGTACGTGAGCTTAAAAAGAATTTTCCTAATGTAGAGTTCATCTCTATTAATATCAATGAAGAGTCTGAGGAGTTCTGGATTAAAACACTTAACAAATATAAATTTTCTGTTGACCAGGAGTTTAAGTTTAAAGACCCTGATCTAGCTAGACAGACGCTGGCACTTAATTTTGTATACAAAGTAATGGTACTGGATGAAAATGGTGAAATCCTCCATCCTAATGTGAACATTTTTAGTGAAAATTTTGAATCGGACCTCGAAAAATTGCTCACAAAAAAAGCGCTTTCCATCTAGGAATGCGCTCTTCAAATCCACCTCACGGCTGTATTCGTTTAATTCCCTTTTCTATAATCTGCAAGGAATTTTTCCAATCCTATATCTGTTAGTGGATGTTTTAATAATCCAGTAATAGAACTCAATGGGCCAGTCATTACATCCGCACCAATTTTAGCACAGTCGATCACGTGCATGGTGTGTCTTACGGATGCAGCAAGAATTTGCGTCTCAAAGTTATAGTTGTCATAAATATGTCTGATTTCTGCGATCAGATTAAGGCCATCAGTGGAAATATCGTCGAGGCGCCCAATAAAAGGAGAAACATAAGTGGCCCCCGCTTTGGCCGCCAATAACGCCTGACCCGGAGAAAACACTAATGTTACGTTGGTTTTAATTCCCTTGTCAGTAAAATATTTACAGGCTTTCACCCCATCTTTAATCATAGGAAGTTTAATTACAATCTGTTCATGTAATTCTGCCAAAGCCTCACCTTCGCGTACCATACCTTCAAAGTCGGTAGCGATCACCTCCGCAGATACATCTCCATCAACGATATTACATATATCGACATAGTGTTTTAAGATATTATCGGTTCCTGTAATACCTTCTTTAGCCATTAATGAAGGGTTTGTGGTGACGCCATCCAAAATACCCATATCCTGGGCTTCTTTTATTTGGTCTAAGTTTGCTGTATCAATAAAAAACTTCATAAGAAATAATTGTTAATCCTAATAAGGTTGCAAATTTACAACTAATTGGAAGGAGACCGTAAAATTTAAATTAATTTCTATTAACAGTGCTTATTCCTCGGCAATTCTGAATTCAAAGGTCTTTTCTGCAACGCCATTGCATGTCGGATTTGGGTCATAATAGGCTCCATCATCATATGCTCCAATAGCCACTGCCACCGTAAACCGAAAGATACCGGATTCCACAGGAGTGCCATATATTTCGATATTCCTGAAATTATACTGGATGCTTAAGCCTTCCGGCAAATTCCCGTACACATCAAAAAAATACTCGTAAAAATCGTCTTCAGGATCATTTTTTACATGTGCTGAAATGATCTGGTAGTAAGGCTCATGAATAGTACCATCCTTCACGATTGCCTGATCAATTTCAGGGTCAATTTGTATCAAGCACTCCAAAAAGTTCTCGCAGGAGAAAAGTAGGAGTCCAAATAGACTATACATCAGGGTACGTTTCATTGATTTGAGTTTAGTATCAACAAATCAAAAAGTATACCACTGTCTACATCTTATAGTGGTTCATCAGCATTCTTTCATACCAGCGATCTGGTAATATACGTTTAAGGACTATGGAAAACTTTTGCAAGGGTTGTGCTACCTTATAATGCAGTTTTTTATTCTTAGAACCAATAATGTGATGTAAAGCCCTCGCAATAATCAAAGGATCTCTTCCGGAATCTACGTGGTTGTCCATGAGTTCCAGTGTGTTCTTGTAGGTACTGTAATAGGGTGATTTTTTATTTAGAGGTACATGGTATCTTCCGGAAGCAATATCAGTTGCTACATCACCAGGAGCAAAATTCACCACCTCTATACCATAAGGCTTTACTTCCATACTAACGGCCTCTGATAGGAGTTCAAGAGCTCCTTTGCTGGCACTGTAAACACCTCGATACGGCAAGCCCATATAACCGGCAATAGACGTCACATTAATGATAAGACCGTTACCCTGAGTCCTCATTAAAGGAATCACCTCTCTCATCACTGCTATAGGACCAAATAAATTAGTTTCAAAATTTCGTCTCAGTTCTGCATCGGGAACTTCCTCTATGGCTCCTGTTATCCCTGCCCCTGCATTATTGATAAGTACATCAATACGTCCTTCCTTGCTTTTTAAACCATCAATACAGGATTTGATTGAGTGAAGGTCTGTGACATCAAGTTTTAAAAGAGGAAAGCTATGATTGTTTATTTTTTCGGGATCGCGACTGGTACCATATACCTTATAGCCCTTGGTTGTCAGGAATTCTCCTGTTGCCTTTCCAATACCTTTGGAACCGCCCGTTATTAATACAATCTTTTGCATGTTACTTTTTAGACCTTCAATTTACAAATGCTGAGAAAAGTGTACAAAAAAAGGCAAGCTACCCACATCACACCGCTACGACCGCCTACCTTTGCTGCGTTCCCGCCCTGGAGGATTCAGCAGGAGCTGGTTGTGTGGGACTTGCCGGCTGCAAAGATACAATGTTTTAATACTTTCACAATGATTTTTTAATCCTATTTTTTATAAATATCTTGCTCAAAAATCAAAAATCCCATGTCGATAATAAGGCCTTTAAAGATCATCTTAGCTCTGCTTTTACTGGTTGGTTGTGCTACTAATCATGTCGATGAACAATTCGGTTTAAGCTTAAGCACCAACGCTGAAAATAACACTATCACCTTAGGAGAATCTGTAGTCCTAAAAATTAACAATCCAAAGGCAGTACCCATTGCCAAGGTTGAATATTTTATGGATGGAAACTCGATCGACCCAAAGCTGAGCATTAATTCAGGAAAACTGGGAAAGCGGAAGATCTCGGCCATCGTTACGCATGGTGATCAGAAAACGACAATTGAAGGATCTGTTAAGGTTTTAAACAATAAAGAACCTGAGATTTATACCTATGAAATCATAAACACCTACCCTCACGATATTACTTCCTATACTCAGGGTTTGGAATTTTACGATAACGTATTATACGAAAGTACCGGGCAGTATAATGAATCCAAACTGAGAAAGGTGGACTACACAACCGGAACTATCCTTAAAAATCTGGAGCTTTCTAATGGTTTTTTTGGTGAAGGCCTCACTATCCTTAACAACACTATCTACCAGCTGACCTGGCAGGAGGACACCTGTCTGATCTATGATGTGGATACCTTTGAAAAAAAAGGGGTGTTTAGGTACGATCTTAGTGAAGAAGGCTGGGGTTTATGCAACGATGGAACATCCTTGTACAAATCAGACGGGACCGAAAAAATCTGGACCTTAAATACCGATACTTATACCGAGGATGATTATATAGAAGTATTCACTAATAAAGGTAAAATTCCAAGTCTCAATGAGTTGGAATGGATTAATGGTAAAATATATGCCAACATCTACCAGCGCAATGGTGTGGCAATTATTGATCCCACAACAGGGGCAGTTGAAGGAGTCATTGATTTCACTCCTTTAAGAAATCTGGTGACACAACATGAGGGCCTTGATGTACTGAACGGAATTGCCTATAACCCCCAAACCAATACTATTTTTGTCACCGGAAAACGCTGGGATAAATTGTTTGAAGTAACCATCTCTAAAAAGGACTAAGTGGAAGTATACGAACAGGACATTCTGGTTTCAGAATCTGATCTGGATGAACTGGAACATGTTAACAATGTTCGATATGTCCAATGGGTACAGGATATCGCAGAGTCTCACTGGTTGTCAAAAGCCAACGCTGAAATTTTAGATTCGTTCTTTTGGGTACTGATTGATCACCATATTCAATACAAGGGAGAAGCCAGATTGGGTGATGTTATTTTGGCTAAAACTTATGTAAAATCTTCAGAGGGGCTTATATCTACACGAATCGTTGAAATGATTGACAAGAAGCGTCAAAAGCTCATTGTCAAATCAACCACCAAATGGTGCCTAATGAATAAAAAGAGCAAACGACCTACCAGAATTACAAAAACCTTACAATCGCTTTTTGAATAATAAGCTCGCTGCAAGTATTTCACATTTATTTAAATTTATATTTGTATCCAAAACTGATCCTTAAATTTGAAACGACACCTCTTATATATTCTCGGCCTATTAATAGTGACATCCTGGAGTTCATGTCGTGAGGATTTTGAATTTGAGCCCAGCACCGGAAATCTTGTTTTTGAGCGCGATACAGTTTATCTCGATACCGTTTTTACCAATATTGGTTCCAGTACATATAATTTGCGAGTTTACAATCGCAGTAACAAGGACATTCTGATTCCTACCATTCATTTAGAACGGGGCATTAGTTCATTTTACAGGCTAAATGTAGATGGTCTTACAGGATTAGATGGTCCTCAGGAAGGTAAGTTTTTTGAAAATGTCGAACTGTTGGCTAACGATAGCCTGTTTATTTTTATTGAAACGACCATTGACATTGAAGAATTGGCACAAACAGATAACCAGTTTTTATATACTGATCGTATCCTTTTCGATTCCGGCAGCAACGAACAGCATGTAGACCTTATAACCCTTGTTAAAGATGCTGTTTTTATATTCCCTTCCAGAGATTCTGAAACCGGAATTATTGAGACTTTGAGTTTTGACACCAACGGGGATGGTACCCCTGAGGAAACTGAAATTCAAGGACGGTTTTTATCCGACGAAGAATTAATTTTTACAAACAATAAGCCCTATGTTATTTACGGGTATGCGGCTGTTGACGATGAACAAACACTCGTTATGGAGCCTGGAACACGCGTCCATTTTCACGTAAACTCTGGTATCTTGATCACATCTGGAGGTAGTCTGCAGATCAACGGAGGACCGAGCAGTGACCCCGAGCTTCTGGAAAATGAGGTGGTCCTTCAGGGAGACCGGTTAGAGCCTCTTTTCGAAGACATTCCAGGCCAATGGGGAACCATTTGGTTATTTGACGGGAGTATAGAAAACTCCATCAATTATACAACCATCAAAAACGCCAGTGTGGGTATTTTGTCGGAAGGAAATGATGCGTCTGTTATCGATAAACTGACCCTGACTAATACCCAGATTTACAATTCGAGTCTGTTTGGTGTTTTAGGCAGAGCCACCTCAATAAGCGCTGAAAATGTTGTGATCAACAACGCAGGACAGGCATCTTTTGCCGGCACGATAGGTGGACGCTATAACCTAATACACTGTACCATAGCCAACTATTGGACCAATAGTTTCAGAGACTTTCCGGCGCTTTTCTTCAACGACTTTGTTCTGGTGGATGAGAATAGTATCGCGACCAACGCGCTAAGCGTCAATCTGAGTAATTCCATTGTTTATGGGAATGACAATCCAGAATTTTTGTTTTCACAGCAGGGCGATGTCTTCAACTTTAAGTTCAGTAACTCTTTGCTACGCTTTAATAACTCCAATCTGGAAGGAACAACCAATTACGATTTTTCTAATACAAACCACTATGAAGCCAATGTCTTTAATGTGGACCCGGATTTTGAAGACCCTTTCAATAATTTGATGCGAATTAGCGAATCCTCAGGAGCGAATGGGATAGGGAGCACTATTTTCTCCTCAATGGTACCGTTTGATCTTCTAAACGTCGAACGCAGTAACTCACCCGATGCCGGAGCATATGAAAGCACAGATTTCCAGGGAGACAACTAAAATAATACTGATCTTAAGCAAGTACGAGCTAAACTGTAACTAAAAAAGACTCCTTAAGAATCTCTTAAAAGATACAGTTTGGTTTGATTTAGTATTGGAACAAAGGCCTGTCCGCCATTAATTTGTTTACTTTTTCAGCAACACCTTCTATTACGGTCTCATTTTCGTGATTGTTGATCACTTCATCTATCAGGTCTACCACCAAACTCATATCACTCTCTTTGAGGCCTCTGGTGGTGATGGCAGGAGTACCCACTCTAATACCTGAGGTGACAAATGGTGACTGGTCATCGAAAGGCACCATGTTTTTATTGACCGTGATATCGGCTCGTACCAACGCCTGTTCTGCATCCTTACCGGTTATGTTTTTATTTCTAAGGTCTATCAGCATCATATGGTTATCTGTACCGCCAGAAATTATGTGATAATCCTTAGCAACAAAAGCTTTGGCCATAGCGTCGGCATTCTTTTTAACTTGTAAAATATAATGCATGAACTCATCATTCAGGGCCTCACCAAAAGCTACAGCCTTGGCTGCTATCACATGCATCAATGGCCCTCCCTGATTTCCTGGAAATATTCCCGAGTCGAGTAATCCAGACATCTTTTTTAGATTTCCGTTTTTAAGTCTCAGACCAAATGGATTTTCAAAATTCTCACCCATCATGATCAAGCCGCCTCTCGGACCTCTCAAGGTCTTATGCGTAGTGGTGGTCACGATATGACAATGCGGTAGTGGATCACTAAGGATACCCTTTGCAATTAATCCTGAGGGATGCGAAATATCACCGAGCAAGATCGCCCCGACATTATCAGCCACCTCTCTAAATTTGGCAAAATCCATATCCCTGGAGTAAGCAGAAGCTCCTGCAATAATCAATTTAGGTCGCTCTTTCTCAGCAACATCAGACAACTGGTCATAGTCAATACGCCCAGTTTCTTTTTTAACGCCGTAAAACGTTGGTCTGTACAACCGTCCTGAAAAATTTACGGGAGACCCATGTGTAAGGTGTCCACCATGGGATAGATCAAAGCCAAGAATGGTATCTCCTGGGTTTAAGCAGGCATGGAATACAGCAGTGTTTGCCTGACTCCCGGAGTGAGGCTGTACATTGGCATAAGCAGCTCCAAATAAGGTCTTGGCGCGCTCGATCGCAACATTTTCAACCTCATCTACCACTTCACAGCCGCCGTAGTATCGCTTGCCAGGATATCCTTCAGCATACTTATTGGTGAGCACAGAGCCAACAGCTTCCAGCACTTGGGGGCTTGCAAAGTTTTCTGAAGCAATTAGTTCAATTCCATTGATTTGCCGCTCTTTCTCAGCATCGATTAATTCAAAGATTTGTTCGTCTCTATGCATTCTGTTTTCTCGGTGTTTTATGAATTTCAAAAATACTAAATCCATGAGTTTTGTATTAAAAAATTATGTAGGTTTGAATAGAATTTATTAAACATTTAATCAACAGAAGCATTATGCCTATTCCTGCAAATGACCCCAACAGAAGTTCTTGGTTATACGTAAGTAAAAATTCTGATTTTCCGATTCAGAATATCCCTTTCGGGGTGTTTTTAACCAAGGACGATATCATTACCATCGGCACACGTATTGGAGACACTGCCATTGATCTTGGAGCGCTGCATCAGTTGGGTTATTTTGATGGTATCCCATTAACAGACGATATTTTTTTGCAGGATACGCTAAATGATTTTATAGCAGACGGACGTAAAACCTGGCGTCTGGTGCGCAACAGAATTGCAGAAATATTCGACGCGGAAAATCCGGTTTTAAAAAATAATACGGCCCACAAAGAGACCATTTTATTTAGACTGGACGAAATTGAAATGAAATTACCAGTGTATATTGGGGACTACACAGATTTTTACGCTAGTAAAGAACACGCTACTAATGTGGGTACAATGTTCAGAGGAGCAGAAAATGCGTTGATGCCCAACTGGCTTCATATGCCGGTTGGATACCATGGCAGAAGCTCTTCTATCATTACTACCCATACACCTATTCACAGGCCTCAAGGTCAGATCTTACCTGAAGGCGCAGATCAACCTGTATTCGGTCCCTCACAACGTGTTGATTTTGAACTTGAAATGGGCTTTATTACCACCGACGCAAACGACCTCGGAGAACCTATACCGGTTGATGAAGCGGAAGAATACATTTTTGGACTTGTCCTTTTTAATGATTGGTCTGCCCGAGACATTCAGAAATGGGAATACGTTCCTTTAGGTCCCTTTCTGGGAAAAAATTTCGCCTCAGCAATGTCTCCCTGGATCGTTACACTAGATGCCCTTGAGCCCTTCCGGGTACAAAGCCCAAAACAAGATCCTGAACCACTCCCCTATTTAAAAACCAAAGGGAAACATAGTTTTGATATTCAACTGGAAGTTGGAATCATTCCTAAAGGCTCTAAAGAACAAACAGTTAGCCGTTCCAATTTTAAATATATGTATTGGAACATGGCTCAGCAGCTGGCCCACCACACCGTGAATGGGTGCCCTGTAAATTCAGGAGATTTAATGGGTTCAGGTACCATCTCCGGTCCTACGGAAGACTCCTATGGTTCCATGCTTGAATTAACCTGGAATGGTACCAAGCCTTTAAAAATGAGGGACGGTACGGAGCGGAAATTCATAAATGATTATGACACTGTGGTCATGCGCGCCCACTGTGAAAATGAAGATGTTAGAATTGGCTTTGGTCAGGTAAAAAGCCAGTTATTACCAGTATTTAATCCGAAAAAGTCCAAATAAATCAGATTTCAAAAATCACACGGTCTTTTAAGGAAAACCACTCTTTGTAGTAGGGTTGATGAAGGCGCTCGATAGCGTTCCGACGCACCTTTAACGAAGGAGTAATAAGACCATTATCAATGGTCCAGGCCTCTTTCATAACCACTACTTTTTCTATTCTCTCGTGCTTTTCAAACAAAGGGTTCACACCCTCGAGAGATGTTAAAAAGCTCTTGATCACAGTGTCTCGAGAAGATCTGCTGCCTGTTTCAGAAAGAGTGACAAGAGCTATTGGTTGTGGTATTCCTGTCCCCACTACACAAATGGTTTCAATATTTGGATTTTTTGACATCTCTAATTCCAAAAAAGAGGGAGAAACGTACTTACCCTTGTCTGTTTTAAATTCATCTTTGGCTCTGCCAATAATCGTCAAATATCCGTCATGATCATACTCCCCTTTATCTCCTGTTCTAAAATAACCTTCTTCATCAAAAACCTCAGCAGTTTTAGACTCATTCTTAAAATACCCTTTAAAGAGACAATTATTTTTAATAAGCAACTCACCATCGGGTGAAAACTTGATTGAAACAGAATTATGGGCTTTTCCTACTGTTCCAATCTTGTTAGCTCCCATCACATTTGCATGGGAAACGCAACAATCCTCTGTCATACCATACAGTTGCATGATGTGAATATCAAGTTTCCCATACCAATTAATAAGATCGATACTGATCGGAGCCGCACCCGAACCTATCATTTTGGCATCCTTAAGCCCTAATTTGGCCTTTAATTTCCCTTTAATAAACCTATTGATCAACGGTATTTTTAGCAGGACATCCAATTTATCCTGCGGAATTTTATCGAGTATCTTTTCCTGAAATTTGGCATAAATCCTTGGCACCCCAAAAAAAGTTGTTGGTTGTGTCCGTTCCAGATCAGAGGCAAATGTTTCCAGTGATTCAGGAAAGGTCAATTCAGCACCAGAGATGATACACATTGTTTCGCCCAATCGTTCAGCAACATGAGCCATAGGCAAATAGGAAAACATTCTTGAGCTGGAATTAAAACCCATGATCGGAATGAGCTGCTTGGAGCTGTTCATAAAATTACCCACAGTATGCATCACGCCTTTTGGTGAACCGGTTGTTCCGGACGTATAAATAATGGTGTGTAAATCGTCCGTGCAAGGTTGGTATAAATCGTTATCGGAAAGCCCCCCCTTTTGTTCAACAATTTCTTCCCAGGAACTTCCTTTTTGAACATCAAATAATCTCACAGCTATAAGTTTAATACCTGTCATTCCGGAATACTGTGCCTCAAAATCATCTAACTTTCCTGCAATGATAGCTTTAGCCTCACTGTGATCTAGAATATGCCCTATGGACTTTGCATCCAATGTTGGATAGATAGGAATTGATATGTAACCTGCCATCATAATGGCCAAATCTGCCATAACCCAATGGGCGCAGTTCTTGGAAATAAGTGCGATATGTGCCCGTTCCTCGAACCCTAAAGATTTTAAATACGCGGCTATTTTTCTGGATTGAACACCTGCTTCTTTATAGGTGTATGTGATGAGCTTTCCGTTGACCGGCTGTTTCAGAAAAACCTTATCAGGTGAGGTCTGTTCCCAGTGTAAAAAGGCTTCCAATGGCGAAGTAAAAACGAGCATGTTATTGATAATTAAATTAAGGCCTTAAAAAAAACAAATGATTATGAAAACCTAGAAAAATTAAGACCGTTGATGGCTCCATGGCTCTCGTGAGCCACTACTTCCCCATTTTTTATAATGATTACTTGTGGAGACTGATGATATACTTGAAATTTCTCTACTACCGAATTCGAAATAGACCGAAATGCTATAAGATCCAAATAATACAAGTCGGCATCTAATGCGTTTTGCGAAAAAACAGATTGAAACTGACGAAGGGCCATATTACTGATCCCGCACCTGGTGGAGTGCTTAAAAATGATCTGGACCTTCGTATGCGATCGTTCTAAAATCTCATCCAATTGAGAGGTCCTATTCAGAGGAATCCAGGCCAACTGCCGCTCCGACTCTGGATCTGAAGATCCGCCAAATAAAGTATTAAAAAATCCCATTCAATTGTCTTTTCCGTGAGGAGAGGCAGCCTCAATTCTTAGACATTACCTGATTGCTATTGAGTGACTTATTGTCAGTAGTTTTAAGCAATTTAAAGACAATTTGTCTGTAAGCCTCTATTGGTTTAATTATTGACTGAAGATAAAGAAAACAACATTAAAATAGATATGAATTTAAATAATTATACCATCAAATCACAGGAAGTCATTCAGCAGGCCCAGCAGCTTGCAATGAGCTTTCAACATCAGCAAATTGAAATAGAGCATTTATTTAAAGCAATTTTCAAGGTTGATGAGAATGTGCTCCCATTTCTTCTCAAGAAATTAAATGTGAATGTGAAGTTACTGGAGCAAATTATCGATAAGGAGCTTCAAAGTTATCCAAAAGTAACAGGGGCAGAATTAATGCTTTCAAGAGAAACAGGAAAGACATTGAATGAAGCAGCGCTCATCGCCGAAAAAATGAATGACGATTATGTGTCCATTGAACATCTCATTTTGGCGATTTTTAAGTCCAAAAGCAAGACTGCTCAGGTTCTTAAAGACCAGGGAGTGACTGAAAAAGGGCTTACAACAGCCATTGAAGAGCTCAGAAAAGGGGATCGCGTGACTTCGCAAAGTCAGGAAGAGACCTATAATTCTTTGAACAAGTATGCAAAAAATCTCAATCAACTAGCAAGAGACGGAAAGCTGGATCCTGTAATTGGTCGAGATGAAGAGATCAGAAGAATTCTTCAGATACTATCGAGACGAACCAAAAACAACCCAATTCTTGTTGGCGAACCCGGAACGGGGAAAACCGCGATCGCTGAAGGATTAGCCCATAGAATTATAGATGGAGATGTGCCTGAGAATTTGAAAAACAAACAAATTTTTGCGCTTGATATGGGCGCACTGATTGCAGGAGCAAAATACAAAGGTGAGTTTGAAGAACGATTAAAGGCCGTCATTAAAGAAGTAACCACCTCTGAAGGTGACATAGTTTTGTTCATCGATGAGATCCACACCCTTGTTGGGGCCGGTGGAGGTCAGGGAGCCATGGATGCTGCAAATATTCTCAAACCTGCCCTGGCCAGAGGCGAGTTAAGAGCTATTGGAGCAACCACACTGGACGAGTATCAAAAATACTTTGAACAAGACAAAGCATTGGAGCGACGTTTTCAAAAGGTAACGGTAAACGAGCCGGATACGGAAAGTGCCATTTCCATTTTAAGAGGAATCAAAGAGAAATATGAAACACATCATAAAGTTAGAATTAAGGATGAGGCTATTATAGGTGCTGTAGAGCTATCAAATCGATACATCACCAACAGGTTTTTACCTGATAAAGCCATTGATCTTATGGATGAGGCCGCTTCGAAGTTACGAATGGAAATCAATTCCAAACCAGAAGAACTCGATGTTTTGGATCGAAAAATCATGCAGTTGGAAATTGAAATTGAAGCCATTAAAAGGGAAAAAGATGAGGTTAAACTAAAAAGCCTGCAGTCTGAATTGGCCAACCTGAAAGAAGAGCGTAATCTTCTTAATGCCAGGTGGAAAAGTGAAAAAGAGGTTGTAGATAATATTCAAAATACCAAGCAGGATATAGAGCAATATAAACTGGAAGCGGAGAGAGCCGAACGCGAAGGCGATTATGGAAAGGTAGCCGAGATCAGATATGGTAAAATAAAAGATGCTACAGAGCGTCTAGAAAAATTTCAGGTCCAATTAGCTGAACAACAGGAGAATGCTTTAATAAAAGAAGAGGTGACCTATGAGGACATTGCGGATGTGGTAGCAAAATGGACTGGTATTCCAGTTACCAAAATGATCCAAAGTGAACGCGAAAAACTCTTAAGATTAGAAGATGAGTTGCACAAACGTGTAGTGGGACAGGATGAGGCTATAGAGGCGGTAAGTGATGCTGTAAGACGCTCACGAGCAGGCTTACAAAACCCTCAGAAACCAATTGGTACCTTTTTATTTCTTGGAACGACAGGGGTGGGAAAAACAGAGCTGGCAAAAGCCCTGGCCGAATACTTATTTGATGACGAGAATGCAATGACACGTATCGATATGAGCGAGTATCAGGAACGACATGCAGTAAGTCGTTTGGTCGGAGCACCTCCTGGATATGTGGGGTATGACGAAGGAGGACAATTAACAGAAGCTGTAAGAAGAAAACCTTATTCTGTGGTCCTTTTAGACGAAATCGAAAAAGCACATCCGGACACCTTTAATATACTTCTTCAAGTACTTGATGAAGGCAGACTCACAGATAATAAAGGAAGAGTGGCTGATTTTAAAAATACAATTATTATCATGACCTCTAACATGGGAAGTCATATCATTCAGGAACGATTTGAGGCGGGTAAAGACGTGTCTACAGCGATGGAGTCGGCTAAAATTGAAGTGTTAGGACTACTCAAACAAAGTGTTAGACCTGAATTTTTGAATCGAATTGACGATACCATAATGTTTACTCCTCTAAGTAAAGAAAATATTCTGGAGATAGTGGATCTTCAATTAAAAGCGGTTACAAAAATGATAGCGCAGCAGGGAATTATCTTTGATGCAACTAAGGAGGCTAAGGCTTACCTGGCTGAAAAAGGTTACAATCCTGAATATGGCGCCCGTCCTGTAAAGCGAGTAATTCAAAAAGAAGTTCTGAACCAATTGAGTAAAGAAATTCTATCAGGACAAGTTACCACAGATAGCATCATACTGCTTGATGAATTTGATCATCAATTGGTTTTCAGGAATCAGGGTGATCTGGTAGCAGAAGAGTTTTAAACGATTTGTAACAAATTAGACTTTCACTAGTCTTTATAGTGATTGGTTGGTTAAAGGCAACGTGACTTTCAGAAACTCCCGAAATAAGGGTAGAAAGGAGCGTTGCTTTTATTTGTTTTGTAACATTCTATGCATTCACCCTACTTATGCTTATAAAGATAAAAAAATGAAAAAGACGTTTTTATTATTATGGGTGAGTCTTTGTACTTTCTTTACCATTTCAGCACAAGATCTCAAAAGTTCCACACTTTGGAAAATTGATGGAAAGGGACTTGAGCAAGCCTCCTATTTATTTGGAACGATACACTTAACCTGTGATGCCAGCCTGGACGATAAAATAATAATAGCCCTTGAAGAAACTGATCAGCTTGTAATGGAGTTGGATATGGACGACCCGGAAATGCAGATGCAAATGATGGAGCAAATGTTCATGAAAAATGGTGAAAAGGTCTCCAGACTTATTAGTGAGGATGATTATGAGTTACTCGATGAATTTCTATCTAAAGAATTGGGTATGGGCCTTGCATCTATTGAGCAAATGAAACCCTTTTTTATTCAAGCATCCCTGTTTCCTAAACTATTAAATTGTCCTATGCAGTCTTATGAGCTGGAATTGATGAAAGCCACAAAGACGCAGAATGAAGAGATTTATGGATTGGAATCTCTCCAGGAGCAAATGAAAGTTTTTGACGATATCCCATATGAAGACCAGCTCAAAGACCTGATTCAAATGGCTAAAGATAATATGGAGCATAGTAAGCAAATGATGACCACAATGATGGAACTCTATGACGATGAGAACATCCAGGCGCTATTAGAATTGATTAATGATGATCGTTATTCTGCAATGTCAGAGCATCAGGATCTGTTGTTATCTGAACGAAATAAAAAATGGATTCATAAAATTGAATCCTTTGCAAAGGATAAGCCAACTTTTTTTGGCGTGGGAGCCGGGCACCTTGCAGGTGAAAACGGTGTTATAACACTACTTCGAAAAAAAGGATATAGGGTAACTGCCGTTCGCTAGATAGAACAAATAGTTTGTGAAATCCGCCTTAATATTTAACAATTTGATTTATAGTATTTTAGAAATCACTTTTTCTGTTTTTCGACGAACTACACAATAAATTTTCTGTTCTTTTGTTCCTTTAATCGGAGAAATTATTAATTTTATCGAGCTATTTAATTCCTCAACACTTAAAGCAATAGTTCTTGTTGCTGTGTGAACCCTCGACTCCCTCTAGGAATAGTGATAGTCGCCTAATCTTTGAAAAAAATATGGAATTGAATAGATTTATTGATCATACCCTGCTCAAGCCTTCTGCTACTGAAAGTGACATCATCAAATTATGCAGTGAAGCTGATAATTATAGCTTCTACTCCGTGTGTATTCACGGATGCTATGTTCCTCTTGCCAAAGAAGCCCTTAAAGAAAGCCCCGTGAAAATATGCACTGTTGTTGGTTTCCCGTTAGGAGCTAACTCTACCGAGGCAAAAGTCTTTGAGGCTATAAAGGCTATAGAACAAGGGGCAGACGAAATAGACATGGTATTAAATATTGGCCTCCTTAAAAGTAAAAATTATGTAGCTGTTCTCAAAGACATCAGTGCTGTAAAAAATGCCATAGGTAGGGCACCACTAAAGGTCATATTGGAAATTAGTGAACTTTCGAAGAATGAAATTGTAAAAGCCTGCGAAATTTGCTTAGACGCGAATGCAGACTTTGTAAAAACTTCTACTGGTTTTTCAAGCAGTGGTGCGACACTCACTGCAGTAAAGATCATGAGAAAAACCGTAAAAAACCGAGCCAAAATCAAAGCATCTGGTGGTATCAGAGATTATGAAACAGCACTTAAGTATGTAGAGGCTGGTGTTCACAGAATAGGAACTTCATCAGGAGTGGCAATCGTATCAGACAGTTTAAGTACCGCCAACTACTAATTATTGCAACTAAACATTATATTTAGGGCATGAGTGTACACATTGGCGCCCAACCCGGGGATATTGCCGAAACCATTTTACTGCCTGGAGACCCCCTTAGGGCAAAGTGGATTGCTGAAACGTATTTTGAAGATAGTTTTTGCTTCAATGAGGTAAGGGGCATGTATGGTTACACAGGCTTTTATAAAGGCCGACGTGTTTCTGCTATGGGAACTGGTATGGGTGTTCCAAGCATTTCAATATACGCCAACGAGCTCATTACTGAATTTAAGGTAAAAAACCTTATTCGCGTGGGTAGCGCTGGTTCATATCAAAAGAATATTCGCCTTAGAGATATTGTGATTGCGATGTCTGCTTCTTCTAATTCAGGAGTCAACGAAATGCGATTTGGTGGGGCCGATTATGCTCCTACAGCTAATTTTGATCTCTTCATCAAGGCGGTTGAAGTAGCCAGAAGAAAAAAAGTAGACATCAAAGCCGGAAATATTTTATCATCGGATCAATTTTATGAAGATGATATTGAAGCTTTTAAAAAATGGTCTAAATTCGGGGTTTTATGCGTAGAAATGGAGTCCGCCGGTCTTTACACAGTTGCTGCAAAACTGAACGTAAGAGCTCTCACCTTACTCACTATTTCAGATTCATTAATCACTAAAGAAAAACTGAGTAGTGAAGAACGAGAGCGGTCTTTCAATACCATGGTTGAAATCGCACTTGAATTAATTTGAATCCTATGAAAATAATTTTTCTGTTCGTTACGCTGGCCACGTATTCTTTATGTCATTCCCAAACCCTTTCTGATGAGGAGCTTATACTTCAAACGCTCAATAAATACATTGATGGTTTCTACAAAGGAAATGCTGCTCTGCTCAAAGCCTCTTTAAAACCTAGGCTCTATAAGTTTGGGTTTTTAAAAAATAAAGAGACCGGAACCTATGAGTACTATGAACATATGAATTACGATCAGGCCATCGCCTTTGTGG
This sequence comes from uncultured Winogradskyella sp., assembly GCA_963966315.1. Classification (GTDB taxonomy): domain Bacteria; phylum Bacteroidota; class Bacteroidia; order Flavobacteriales; family Flavobacteriaceae; genus Winogradskyella_A. Next base: position 18,475 of record CAWZYX010000005.1, read on the forward strand.
AGAAAATGAAAGCAGAGGGTCGAAGTAGAGATGAGCAAACAATTAGAAAGGCGGAAATATTAGATATAGGAAATCATATAGCTTCAGCCAAGATCACCGCTGTGTGGGGTATGGATTACGTGCTGTTGTCGAAGGATGGTGGGCAATGGATGATTGAAGAAGTCATCTGGGAAGGCCCCTATCAAAAAAATGAAAAATTAAATGCAACAACCACTTACTATCTTATCCGACATGCGGAAAAAGAACGAATCGATTCCTCCAATAAAGATCCTAAACTAACAGAACAGGGGCTCAAAAGAGCTCAAAAATGGTCCGAAATCTTTCAAGATATTCCGCTGGATGCGATTTATTCAACCAATTACAAAAGAACGATGCAAACAGCTTCACCTACTGCCGAAGCAAAACAATTGAATATCACAACTTATGACCCTAATAAAATGGATTTAGCCTCTTTTAAAAAAGAAACTTCGGGGAAACGGGTATTAGTCGTAGGACATAGCAACACTACTCCTGCTCTGGCGAACACTCTACTTGGCAACTACAAATACCAAATGATCTCCGATGATATAAACGGAAATCTTTATATCGTCACACTATCCAAGTCGGAACAATCAGCCACTCTACTTCATCTTGAGTGACTTTACCTGAATTGTATCCAACTCTATCTTTGAAATCAGTTTCAGTTCCTTGTTTTGGTAAGACTGAGCAAGATCTTTTAAAGCGAGATTCGGATTTGCCGGATCGTAATTAAGGTAATCGACAAACCTCAGACCATTCACAATACGCCGATTATAAGCGGATCTGAACCTCATACCTGTCCCATCCGTTTCTGCATAAGAATAAGCCAGGTAGTCGGGTTCGAAGCTGTTCTTATTGATCCAGTAGACAAAAACATCTTCATAGTCCTCACCTCCACCGTTGGCATTGAAACTCACCTCAATAAGGTAGTATTCTTTATCGAGGATTTTTTCAGACCCTATGTATCTCTTGTTCACCGCAGGATCGTTTAATCCATATGGCAATACCGAAAAATAATGCACTGAATTCACAGATGAAGAATACAACTGCCCTAAAGAATCCGTTAGCTTAATGAATTTATTGTTGATAAATCTGGAGAAGCCCTCGTTGCTTAATATGTCAATGATTGAATCTCCGTTCTTAACACTAATTCTACTCAGTGAGAAATCGCCCGCATTTCTATCTGCAGTGTAATAAGTGTCGCGAAAATAAAAACCTATGCGTGAGTGTTTAAACAGTTCTCCACCCGATACTTCAATACTCTTATCAATAATTTCCTGAGCAGATTGTTCAACCTCAGATTTTGAGCGAGAATTACAAGCCATAAAGAACATACAGATAAAAAGAACAGAAAACCGGAGCATATCGTTTATATTGATATTCCAAAACTAAGAGTTTGTGCATTTGAAAATAAAAATGAGACTGGGTTTAACTCAAAATTATTATATCCTCTCAGGTTTTAGAGACGTCCCAATTTACCTAACTTTGTGACTTATGCAAAAAAAGATCAACATACTCAATAAGAAAGCCAAATTTCAATATGAAATACTAGACCGGTATGTGGCCGGAATTGTATTAACGGGTACTGAGATCAAATCTATCAGATCCAGTAAAGCATCTATTGCCGAAAGCTTTTGTGAATTCAATGAGGAAGGTGAATTATTCGTGATAAATATGACCATAGAAGAATATACCTTTGGAAACTACTACAACCATAAACCTAAGGCCGAACGAAAACTTTTGCTAAATAAGCGCGAGCTTCGTAAACTTGAGCGCGAAGTTAATATCAAGGGCAATGCCATAATCCCTACGAGGCTTTTTGTTAATGATAAAGGTCTGGCGAAGCTTGAAATTGCATTGGCTAAAGGAAAGAAATTGTACGATAAAAGGGAAACGATTAAAGATCGTGACCATAAAAGGCAGCTCGATAGGATCAAAAAAAGTTACCGATAGCACGGCTGAATAATAAAGTCCAAAAAAATTAACGGATTTATTGTAATTTAAAGGCTTTCTGAAATAATAACACAATGGCTCTAAGACTCACCATTCTGCTTTTTTCCATGGCAATAACCTCTATGGCCCAGCAAACAGAAGAGGCACCAGATTACTCGAAACTAGTTCTAACCATGGATAGCACAATAGAAACCCTGTACAGTGTTATCTCGGGAGAAAAAGGTGAAGAGCGCAATTGGGAATTATTTAAGTATTTATTTGATAAGAACGCAAAGCTAATACCCTCTGGAAAGAACGCAGAAAATGCCTCTGTAGCCCGTTTCATAACGCCTCAGGAATATATCGATTCCTCAGGAAAGTGGTTGGTTGATAATGGATTTTATGAAGTGGAGATCCATCGAAAAACCGATACCTTTGGTCACATGGCACAGGTATTTAGCACGTACGAATCCTACAGAAGTAAACTCGACTCCAATCCTTTTATGCGAGGCATTAATAGCATTCAAATGCTATATGATGGACAGCGCTGGTGGATTCTCAACATCTATTGGATGCAGGAAAATGATGCTAATCCAATACCTCAAGAATACCTTCCCAAGGAAAAATAAGTTAAACACATATGAAAAATCACATTTCTCTCACCTATGCACTCCTGCTTGTGACTCTGTTTTTTTGCCAGAGTCAAACCCAGCCATATTTTGAAAATGGACAGGCACAGATAGTAGAGGCTTTTAACGACGAAAAGGATTGGATACGACACGATCTTTGGGTAGAGACAGATTTTAATACCGATGGTGATGATCTATTAGATAGGATGCACGTTTCTGTGACAAGACCCAGACAAACAGAAACAGACAACTTAAAACTTCCGGTTATTTACATAACAAGCCCATATTTTGCAGGGGTTGCAGGTAATGTTGATGGACTCTTTTGGGATGTCAAACATGAACTTGGAGCATTACCTGCAACCGAACGTGTGCATCCGGAAGTGCGAAGAACTGGAAAAAGACCCGTGATTTCGAATTCACATATCAAAAAATGGGTGCCAAGAGGATACATTGTTGTGCATTCCTCCTCTCCCGGTACTGGGCTATCTGATGGAGCACCGACCGTTGGTGGAACAAATGAATCTCTGGCACCAAAGGCTGTAATTGAGTGGTTGTGTGGTAAGCGTAAGGGGTATACCTCGCGCATAGGAGGTGAGCTGGTTGAAGCTTATTGGTCTTCTGGTAGGGTAGGAATGACAGGAACCAGTTACAATGGCACCTTACCCCTGGCGGCAGCCACAACGGGCGTCGAAGGACTTGAAGCCATTATTCCTATAGCACCAAACACATCATACTACCACTACTACAGATCCAATGGCCTGGTGAGATCCCCGGGAGGTTATTTGGGCGAAGACATTGATGTTTTATATGATTTTATTCATAGTGGAGATGAATCAAAACGTCCCTATAACAATCAAACCATAAGGGATACCGAGATGAAAAATGGAATGGACCGCATAACTGGAGACTACAATGATTTCTGGGCAGGAAGGGATTATTTAAATCAAATGAGCCGGATGAAGGCTGCATTACTCATGTCGCATGGGTTCAACGACTGGAATGTGATGCCTGAACACAGCTACCGTATCTACAAGGCTGCCAAAGAACAAGGCTTGCCCGCAATGATCTATTACCACCAGAATGGCCATGGAGGTCCTCCTCCCCTTGAACTCATGAATCGCTGGTTTACAAAATATTTACACCAGGTGGATAATGGCATCGATCAGGAAACAAACAAAAGCTATATTGTCAGAGAAAATGACAGCAGACAAAACCCCACAGCCTACCCGGATTATCCACATCCAAGTGCAGAATACATAACACTCCAGCCTCAAAAGGGAGGAAACACATCTGGCATTCTGGACCTTAAGGTCTCTGAAAAGCAGGTTGAAAAGCTTATTGATAATGTAAATTTCTCAGGAATGGAACTGGCCAAAACGACCGAATCCGAACATCGGCTCTTATATGTTACGAGACCATTAAAAGAAGATCTTCACCTGTCTGGAGTTCCCCAAATTAAAATCTCTTTGTCCAGCTCAAAACAGGCTGCAAACCTATCTGTGTGGCTTGTGTCTTTACCCTGGGAAGAAGGAACCTCCATTCCTATCACCAATAATATCATTACACGAGGATGGGCCGATCCTCAAAATCATAGTTCGATAAGGATAAGTAAACCCCTGAAGCCAAATAAATTCTATGAATTGACCTTTGATCTGCAACCAGACGATCAAATCGTTAGAAAGGGACAGCAGATTGGTTTGATGATTTTTTCCAGCGATCAGGACTTTACTTTGCATCCTGAGCCTGGAACAGAACTATCAATTAAACTGGACAAAACCAGTCTGAAATTACCAGTAGTTGGAGGGATTGAGGCTTATAATAAGGCCATGGACTAATTTTTGTCTTCAAGTAAGGGTACAAATCGAAATTCTCCGTACTCTGATTTTTCAAAATTTTGTTCCGAAGTACGCTCAAAAACGGTCATTACCTGAATATCTTTTCCAACAGGAATAACGAGCCTGCCTCCTATAGCTAACTGCTCCAGCAACGCTTTAGGCACAAAAGGCGCTCCTGCTGTCACAATAATACCGTCAAAAGGAGCTTCCTCAGGAAGCCCAACGTATCCATCACCAAAAATCTGCTTTTTCGGACGGTACCCAATCTTTGGAAGAAATTTCTGTGTTATTTTAAACAATTCTTTCTGACGTTCTATGGTATATACTCTGGCACCCATTTGAACCAGTACTGCACATTGATAGCCGCTTCCTGTTCCAATTTCGAGTATTTTAGACCCTTTTTCGACACGAAGCAATTCGGTCTGAAAGGCAACTGTATAGGGTTGTGAAATAGTTTGACCTGCAGCGATTGGAAAAGCCTTATCCTGGTAGGCATGGTCTAAAAAACCTGAATCCATGAACAAATGCCTGGGTACTTTGCCAATAGCAGCCAATACTCGTTCATCTCTTATGCCTTTTTCCTTTATTGTTAACACCAACTGCTGGCGCAATCCTTTATGTTTAAATGAATCTTCCACAGGCTTATTTGATGAGTTAAAAATAATTATCCAATTGAAAATGAACAAAGTTTTGAAGATAATAGTTCGCAAAAAGAACTAGTGAAATGTCAAAACATAAGTACTTCGACATCCGTACTTTTATGATTGCATTCCAAGGTCAATTAAAGCAAATGGATTATTTTTGTTAAAAACTCAATAAGCATGCTTAAAGCCGGTGTTTTAGGTGCGGGACACCTTGGAAAAATCCATCTGAGATTACTCAATCAATCCTCAAAATATGAACTTGTTGGCTTCTATGATGCTGATGTCGAAAGTGCTGGAAAAGTAGTTGATGAATTTGGTTACACTTTTTTTGATTCCATTGATGCACTCATAGATGCGGTGGATGTAATCGATATTGTTACTCCCACCCTATCTCATTACGATTGTGCTAAGATGGCCATTTCAAAAGGAAAGCACATCTTTATTGAAAAACCAATTACCAAGACCGTAGAGGAAGCAGAAGGGCTGAGAACTCTTGTAGCCGAGCATGGTGTTAAGGGTCAGGTGGGTCATGTTGAACGTTTTAATCCTGCATTTATCGCTGTAAAAGATAAAATTCAAAACCCTATGTTTATTGAGGCCCATCGTCTTGCTGAATTCAACCCAAGAGGAACTGATGTTCCTGTTGTGCTGGATTTAATGATTCATGACATAGACATCATTTTAAGTGTCATAGATTCTCCGGTGAAGCATGTTTCGGCTAGTGGTGTGGCGGTGGTAAGCGAAACACCTGATATTGCTAACGCACGCATAGAGTTTAAAAACGGCTGTGTAGCCAATTTAACAGCAAGTCGCATCTCCTTAAAGAACATGCGCAAAACCAGATTTTTTCAAAAGGACGCCTATATTTCGGTAGACTTTCTCGAGAAAAAATGTGAGGTCGTTAAAATGAAGGATGCTCCAAAGGATCCAGGTGATTTTGACATGATCCTTCAAAATGCCGAAGGTGTCAAAAAGCAAATTTATTTTGATAATCCCCAGGTAATGAATAATAACGCGATCCTGGATGAGCTCGAAACCTTTGCTGACGCCATTAACAATAATACTAAACCCATTGTAACACTTCACGATGGAACGGAGGCTTTACGAGTTGCCACAATGATCATCAATCAATTTTAAAACCAATGAACAAACCAAGTTCTGTAAGTATGCTTATCGCTTCAACACTGTTATTGATATTGAATATTTCAGAATTGAACCCAGAGCATCCAGGTCAGAACTCTTATTGGATGACCGGTACCTTAATGGCCATCACTATCTTTTCTGCTGTGGCGGTCTTCCGAATCTATTGTCAACAAAATAAACGTAAATAAAAAGATAAACCAGATAGTATGAAAAATGTAGCGGTCATCGGTGCCGGAACTATGGGAAATGGAATAGCACACACTTTTGCGCAATCCGGATTTAAAGTTCAGCTTATTGATATAAGTCAGAACGCATTGGACAAAGGCATCAATACCATTTCCAAGAATTTAGATAGAATGATTGCCAAAGAAAAAATCAGTGAGGCGGATAAAGAGGAAGCACTTGGAAACATAACAACTTTTACCAGTATTTCTGAAGGTGTGGAATACGCCAGCCTGGTGGTGGAAGCTGCAACTGAAAATATAGACCTGAAACTTAAAATATTCAAAGAGCTGGACGAAGCTTGTCCAGAGGATACCATTCTTGCGACCAATACCTCCTCTATCTCTATAACTCAAATTGCAGCGGTAACTTCCAGACCAGATATGGTCATTGGCATGCATTTTATGAATCCGGTACCCATCATGAAGTTGGTTGAGATCATCAGAGGTTACAATACCAGCGATGATGTCACAGAAACCATTATGGAATTATCAAAAACACTCGGCAAGATTCCAACAGAAGTAAATGATTACCCGGGGTTTGTAGCCAATCGTATTCTCATGCCAATGATCAACGAATCGATAGAAACCCTCTATAATGGAGTTGCTGGTGTTGCTGAAATTGATACGGTAATGAAACTGGGTATGGCACACCCAATGGGCCCTTTGCAGTTAGCTGACTTCATTGGGCTGGACGTTTGTCTTTCAATACTTGAAGTGATGTATGATGGTTTCAAAAATCCGAAATATGCTCCTTGCCCCTTATTGGTAAACATGGTAAGAGCTGGTAAGCTTGGTGTTAAATCAGGTGAAGGTTTCTATAACTACAGCGAAAGCAAAAAAGCGGAAAAAGTGGCATCACAGTTTAGTTAATCCTATGGCACACGTAGTTCCATTTAGAGCAGTAAGGCCCACCAGAGCCATCGTTGGCCTAGTTGCCTCAAGACCCTACCAAAGCTACACTGTAGAAGAACGAGAGTCAAGAATGGATTACAATCCCTATAGCTTTTTGCATGTTGTCAACCCAGGATATAAATACGACAAAGTTATTACGGGGGAACAGCGCTATAAGCTGGTGAGGAACCGCTACCTTGAGTTTAAAGAGGATGGTGTGTTCATACAAGATCAAAAACCCTGTTATTATGTCTACAAAATCGTGAACAGACACCAACAGGTCTTTAATGGTATTGTAGCAGCTGTGAGCGCGGAAGATTATGCCAATAATATTATTAGGAGGCATGAAGACACCATTTCAAGCAGGGAAGAGACCTTCAAAACCTACTTGAAAACGGTTGGTTTTAACGCCGAACCCGTCTTATTAACACACCCTGACAATAAGGTCATAGATAATATCATAAAGGAAACACAAAAGGGCTATGCCGAGTTTGAATTTACAATGACTTACAGGGATACCCATTTTCTATGGAAAATTGAGGATCAAAAGACCATTGAACAACTTCAGGGTGAATTTAATAAGATGGAACGGATTTATATCGCGGACGGACATCATCGCTCTTCCTCCTCTTATTTATTATATGAGGAAGAAAAAAACAATAATCCCGACTATGACCCAGAGGCCAATTACAATTACTTCATGTCTTATCTCATTCCTGAATCAGACCTGGTAATATACGATTTCAATCGACTTGTGAAAGATCTGAACGGGTTATCCAAGGAGGCCTTCCTCATTAAATTAGATGAATTGTACCGAATAGAAAACAGAGGTCAAATGCCTTATCACCCTTCCAAACCGCATCACTTTAGTATGTATTTAGACGGTGAGTTTTACTCTTTGTACCTCCGAAAAGCCAGATACTCCTTTATAAATTCGCTCGAAAAGTTAGATGCACAATTGCTTTATAAAACGGTTCTACAACCCATTTTGGGTATTGATGACTTACGCAATGATGAGCGCATCTCTTATGTCAATGGTCGTGATGAAATGATTACAATTAAGAGTAGTGTTGATAGCGGTGAATATAAGGTAGGGTTTGGAATGATTCCAGCAACAATTGATCAGATGAAGGAAATTGCTGATGAAGGCCTTACTATGCCACCTAAAAGCACCTATATTTTACCGAAACTAAGAAGTGGAATCACTATTTATGAGTTTTGAAACGGTTATGAGTATTACTGAAAATTTAAATAAAATCCAATCTACAATCCCTGCTGACGTGTGTCTGGTAGCAGTTTCTAAAACCAAGCCTATCAAAGACCTGCTTGAGGCTTATCAATCAGGTCAACGAATTTTTGGGGAAAACAAGGTGCAGGAAATGGCGGATAAACACAAACAACTTCCGGACGATATTAAATGGCATATGATAGGGCATGTTCAACGCAATAAAGTCAAGTACATGGCCGATTTCGTGGATTTGATACACGCAGTTGACAGCATGCGACTTCTAAAAGAAATAAACAAACAAGCAGCTAAACACGGACGTATTATTAACTGTCTTCTTCAAATAAAAATCGCCAAAGAGGAAAGCAAGTTTGGAATGAATTTCAAGGAGGCTGAAGAATTACTCAGCTCAAAAGAATTATCAAGCCTAAAAAACGTGGCTGTTAAGGGACTAATGGGAATGGCTACCTTCACCTCCGATATGTCGGTGGTAAAAGGAGAGTTTGATTTTTTAAAAGAATGTTATGACCATTTAAATAGTGAGGGATACGATTTTAATATTCTCAGTATGGGAATGAGCGGTGACTATGAACTGGCTATTAAATGTGGTAGCAATATGGTGAGAATAGGAAGCCATATTTTTGGTGCAAGAAACTAAGCTATTCAAATATCAGATTCTATTTACGCAATTGTTGACATAGAAACTACAGGTGGTAAGTACAATGAAGAAGGTATAACTGAAATTGCCATCTATCAGTTCGACGGTCATGTAATTACAGATCAATTCATCTCCTTAATCAATCCAGAGAGGGAAATTCAACCGTTCGTGGTGAATCTTACAGGAATCAATTCTAAAATGCTTAGAAATGCCCCTAAATTTTATGAGGTGGCCAAACGTATTGTTGAAATCACCGAAGACTGTATTCTAGTTGCTCATAATGCAGAATTTGACTATAGGATCTTGCGAACAGAATTTAAAAGACTGGGGTTTAGTTACAAACGAAAAACGTTATGCACAGTTGAATTAGCCCAAAATTTGATCCCAAATATGGAATCCTACAGCTTGGGTAAACTATCACGGGCTTTAGGAATTGCAGTAACAGATCGACACCGTGCCTCCGGTGATGCTCAGGCTACACTCAAATTGTTTAAAATGTTACTTTACAAGGATCTTGATAAGGCCATTATCAAATCCTCTCTTAAAACAGAAATAAGACCAGGACTTGCGCCAAATTTAAAGGACATTATTGATGCATTGCCCTCTGAGACCGGAGTATACTATATTCACAATAACAATGGAGATATCATTTACATCGGAAAGAGCAGAAACATAAGAAAACGACTGAACCAGCACTTTACCGGCAGAGATAAAAAATCAAGAAAAATACAAGTTCAGGTGGCGGCTGTCACTTATGAAAAAACTGGTAGTGAGCTCGTGGCATTACTTAAAGAAAATAAAGAGATAAAAAATAATAAACCTTTGTTTAACAGAGCTTTAAAAAGAGATATTTTTAGCCATGCACTTGTTTTTTTCTCCGATGAGAACAATTATATTAATTTCAAGATCGTTTCAGCGAGTTCAGCACAAAAACCGCTTACCACCTTTACGAGTAGACGAAGTGGCATTGCATTTTTAAATCGTATTACAGAAGAGTACCAATTGTGTGAGAAACTCAATCATTTGTCCTTTTCAAAAAGCAACTGTTTCAGACACGAAGTTGGTGAATGCCATGGTGCCTGCATTGAAGATGAACCGGCAGAGTATTATAACGAAAGAGCCCGGGAGGTGATAGAGGTCTATAGTTTTGAAACCAAGAACATGATGTTGATTGATCGAGGAAGAACGATTGAAGAGCGCAGTGTTGTGCTCATCAAAAACGGTGAATTTAAAGGAATGGGGCATTTTGATTTAAATTATCAGGTACAAAATTCCGAAGTTTTAGAGAACCTTATCACTCCAATGGACCATGATCGAGACACACAACACATTATTCAAAGTTTTTTAAGAAAAAATACAAAACGTCTGAAAGTGATACATCTTCAGTCAGGAAGCGACTTGTCATAACTACTTTTTCTTTTGTACCTTTAAAGTAATGGAACACAAACAACAACAAGCCGATTGGCGCGATAGGCTGCATGAGGTCATTTATGAAGCTGACACATCATCTGGAAAATTATTCGATGTAATTCTGCTGGTTGCTATTTTGGCCAGTATTGTTTTTGTGATGCTTGAATCAGTCTCTAGTATCGACGCGAAATACCACAAAGAGCTGGACATTGCTGAATGGGTAATTACCATTTTATTTTCCATTGAGTACATCGCCAGAATAATCTGCGTGAGAAGACCCCTCAAATACATTTTTAGCTTTTACGGTATCATTGACTTCCTGTCTACTATTCCAAAATATTTATCCCTTATTCTGGCAGGAACGCATGCTCTAGTCGCCTTAAGAGCACTGCGCTTATTGAGAGTATTTCGAATACTTAAATTAGCCAGATACCTGGGAGCTTCCAACCATTTGGCCAATGCCATAAAAGCAAGCAAAGCTAAGATTGCGGTTTTTTTATTCGCTGTACTGATAGCAGCGATTATTTTTGGTACGATTATGTACATGGTCGAAGGAGAAGAACACGGTTTCACCAACATACCTAAAAGTGTTTATTGGTGTATCGTAACCCTCACCACTGTTGGATTTGGAGATATTGCCCCAGAAACACCTGTAGGGCAGTTTATAGCTACCATAATTATGATTTTAGGTTATGGAATCATTGCAGTTCCAACAGGTATTGTCTCTGCCGAATACACCAAAGCTGTGGGGAAAGGCAAGGAAAAGCTATCGGATGAGGAATACGAACAACTTAAACATCTCACCTTGAACACCCAGTGCTGTCCTAATTGTCTTGAAGACTATCATCAGGACAATGCTGAATTTTGCTTCAAGTGTGGACACAGCCTGTCTGCAAAACAATGAGACAAAACAAGTTTTTGATCTCTGTCATTGGGCCTACTGCAATTGGAAAAACCAGTTTGTCAATCGCCCTTGCACAATACTATAAAACGGAAATTATCTCAGCGGATTCTCGTCAATTCTATAAAGAGATGCGCGTTGGTACCGCAGTACCCAGCGAGGAAGAGCTTCGGGCTGTGAAGCACCATTTTATTCAACATAAATCCATTCAAGAGAACTATTCAGTTGGCATGTTTGAGCAAGAGGCCTGTGCAGCTCTAGAGACTCTTTTTAAAAAATATTCAGTGGTGGTACTTGTTGGAGGATCAGGATTATTTCACAAAGCTGTGATGGAAGGACTCGATAAATTTCCAGAAATAGATCCAGCCATAAGGGACAGGTTAAATAAACGACTTAAGGTCAATGGAATTGAAGATCTTCAAAAAGAATTGAAACAACTTGACCCTGAAAGCTTTTCCACTATAGACATTCATAACCCTCAAAGGGTAATTAGAGCTCTGGAGGTTTGCATAGGTACCAAAGCGACCTATTCCAGTTTTAAAACGAATTCAGGAAAAAAGAGAGACTTTATACCGATCAACATTGGCTTAACAGCCAATCGAAATATCATCTACGATCGCATTAATAAACGTGTTGAACTTATGATAGAAAATGGCTTGTTCGAAGAAGCATGGGCACTGTATCAATATAAAAGTCTAAATGCTATGAACACTGTAGGCTATAAGGAACTATTTTCCTACATGGACCAGGAATACAGCTTTAATGAAGCGATTGAAAAGATCAAGACCAATACAAGACGTTTTGCAAAGCGTCAATTGACCTGGTTTAAGAAAGACCAAACCATCAAATGGTTTGATTATGACACTGCTGTCGAAGAAATCTTTTCCTTTACTGATTCTGTTATTACAAAGCAAAAAAAACCCAACTAAAAGGTTGGGTTCATATAGTTATTCTTCTTTGTTGTTGATCACTAATCGGAAGCCTTCCCCATGGATATTAAGAATTTCCACATTTGGATCCGGCTTTAAATACTTCCTTAATTTGGCAATATAAACATCCATACTGCGCGAAGTAAAATAGTTGTCGTCACGCCATATTTTTGTCAACGCCAATTCACGTGGCATCAGGTCGTTCTCGTGAAGCGCCAAAAGTCGGAGTAATTCATTCTCCTTTGGTGATAATTTTTCAGGTTCACCACCATCGAATCGCAGAAATCTCAATTTTGAATTGAGGTCAAATCTCCCAATTTTGAACTCAAATTGCTTACTATCCGCAATTGAGTCAGTTGCTTTTCGCTGCATAATCGCTTTTATCTTCATAAGCAACACTTCGCTGTCAAATGGTTTATTGAGATAATCATCTGCTCCCACCTTATACCCCTTAAGCACGTCTTCCTTCATGGCCTTAGCCGTTAAGAAAATAATCGGTACATCTGTATTCTTTTCTCTGATCTCCTTAGCGAGAGTAAACCCATCTTTATAGGGCATCATGACATCAAGAATGCACAGGTCGAAATCATCTTTCTTAAACTTTTCGAACCCTTCCATTCCGTTTTTAGCATGAACAACATCATAGTCATTCATTGTCAAATAATCTCTAAGGACAGTTCCAAAATTTGGATCGTCTTCAACTAAAAGAATTTTCTTGTTCTGTTCTTCCATAATTATGATATTAAAGGGAGTCTTATTATAAATGTACTTCCCTTACCTTTTTCACTTTCTACTGAAATATGACCCTGATGGTCTTCTACAATACGTTTTACATACGCCAGTCCCAATCCGTGACCTTTAACGTTGTGCACATTACCTGTGTGCTCCCTGTAAAATTTTTCAAACACCCTTTTCTGCACCTGCTTTGACATTCCATTACCTTGATCGGCAATGCGCATCAAAATATTGTTTCCAATATTCTCTGTATAGATGTCTATTTTTGGCTCATCGTCTGAATACTTAATAGCGTTATCTAGTATATTGACAATCACATTGGTGAAATGTGATTCGTTTGCCAAAATTGATGACTTAGCTGCATTCAAATGTAATTTTATATACCCATTTCTGTTCTCTACAATTAGTTCTACATGGGTAACAGCATCTTCAATTAGGTCGTGTAACTTTAACCGCTCTTTACTGATGTTTAGCTCATTTTTTTCCAATTTGGAAATGCGCAAGACATTCTCTACCTGAGCATGCATCCTTTTGTTCTCTTCCCTAATCATTTTCATGTATCGCTGGACCTTTTCCTTATCGTCAATGATCTTTGGATTTTTAATGGAATCAAGAGCCAGATTAATAGTCGCTATAGGCGTTTTAAATTCATGCGTCATATTATTGATAAAGTCAGACTTAATTTGTGAGATCTGACGTTGCTTGATCAACTGGTATATCGCACTTGAGTAGGCTAGTATGATAATACTTGTAAAAATTACGGACAAGAGGATCATCCACATAATAGTAGAGAGTAAAAATTTCCGTCTTTCAGGAAACTTGACCAACAGCTTGTAAGAGCTCTCATTATTATTATCCAAAAAAATTGGAACACCGTAAGCCAAAACCTCCTCTACCTGATAATTATCGGACTGAACTTTTGTGGCCAGATCGTCATCGTATATTGCAAATTCAAAATCTATCTCTATTCCTTCATTAAACAATTCGTTCTGCAACAAATACTTTACCTGATTCGGACTAATGCGTTTATAGACTGGAAAATCTTTCAGTAAATCTCTGAAAGAGGTTTTATAGAGTATTTTCTCTTCCTCTTCCATATCAGAATACTCCCTTAATGAGCGAAGGGGAATAAGTTCAGTCCCATTGTCTCTGTTGTTGCTATACACATTAGTCACACGTTCATTAGACAATTTACTAACGCTGATGCTGTCTGCATCTATTTCAAAGAACAAAGAGGGTACTTTAAACCGCTCCTCTATAACGGTGTTTCTATGGACTATGGTTTGGTCATTATCTTCATCCTCTATTGTGATGTATAGCTGCTGCAAATTAATGGAGTCTGCTGCTTCTTCAGTAATGAGATATGGTTGAATTCTTGTAACATAATTTCGGTATTCAATTTCCTCAATAGACCTCGAAACAAAACTGAGAGCCCTTTTCACGCTTAAGGTGAACTGACGGTCTTCATTTTGCAAACTATTATTGATAAAATAAGACTGAACAAAAATAATTCCAATGAGCGATAAGCTCATCAGGACTACTAATAACACAAACAGCCTTTTGCCCATCGTTCAAATTTAACATTTTAACATTTAGAGCAATTTAGGTTTAACCTTACCTTAACACAAATGTTAAAATTTAAAGATTTTGAGATCTTTCGAGCAGTTTATGATGAATTTCGACGGTTTTTTGACGAGCCTTTTTAAGATCATTGTTTAAAATACTGTAGTCAGAAAATGCTATCTTTTTTTCGTCACTCCACTGCTTTTCCATAATATTCTGTATCATCTGCCTTGTTAACCCCGATCGTTTAAGCAAGCGTTGAACCCTTAATTCCTCATCAGCATAAACAGTGATGATACAATCGTACTGATCACTTAAGCCTTCTTCAAAAATAATAGCAGCCTCCTTAAGAACATAGGGGGCATCTTGTCGCTTTAACCAGTCCCTGAAATGCCTTCCTACCTCTGGATGAACAATATCGTTTATCTTTTGGCGAAGACCTTCGTCTTTAAAAATTTGCTCTCTCACAAAGTCTCTATTGAGTCCTTTTTCCGTGAAAGATTCGGATCCCAGAAGTTGAATAAGTTGTTTTTTGATTCGAGGACTTAACATAAGTTTTTTAGCTTCGTCATCAGCATTATAAACAGGAATGCCCAGATCATTAAAAAACTGACTTATAGTGGTTTTACCACTACCTATGCCTCCTGTAATCCCAACAACTAAACTCATGCGTTCTATTTATAAAAATATAAAATCAACCTTGCTGCCATTCATTCGTGCAGATTTTACAAGTTCTGATTTTACAGTCAATTGCGGCGTTAAAAACCCAGTCCCCGTCTTTTCATACTCCCGGAAGTCACAGATCACTTCAAAATCCTCTGAGCTGACTTTACTAAAATCGTCTAAACTTAGGTAGTAGTTAACAGTCACTTCTTTAGGAAAATAATTTAAATTTACATTTGGTGGAACATTCACTATTTCAATTGGAACCGTTATCTCCCCCTCGGTAAAGCGAGTTACTCTCCCTGAAATTGACACGGCAGAACGACCTAAAGCGATTTCCGCAGGGTTTGGATTTATCAACTGAACAATTTCATTAAAGTCAGATTTGAGATCCTTTAAAACCAAGGCCTCTGTTTTTAGACTGAAAATGCTGTCTAGTGCACTCGAAGGTCCAACCAAAACAATTGAATCTTCAGAAACCAATATATCACCGGACAAATCATAACCGGAAGCATAGGATAACTCCAATTTTGGTTCTATTTCAACTTTCTTCGACTGTAGCATATCAAACTCAAAATATACAGAATCAGGACTAGCTGAAACTACTTCAAACGCATCGGAAAGATGAAGGTTGAGATTTTCATAAGCAGTTCCTAAGACCCATAGATACCGGTTACCCTTTAGCTTTTTCAGGTCCTGTTCTGCGTTCAGTTTTATGGACTGCCTGGGTCTGAAGGTCATGGGTAAAAATCCGAATCCAGTGCTTTTAATGCGTGCCTGAATAACCAAATTTGAATCCGAACGAAGTTGCACATCTTTAGGTAAGCCATCAACTTCAATTTCAAAACTTATGTATTCTAAAGAAGGTTCTGAAAGCTTACTCAACATAAGCAATACAAAAGCGGCAACCAAAAACAGACTAAACCTCTTAAGGTTCAGTCCTTTGAGTAATCTTTTATTTACCTGTTTCAACTTTTTTCCCATGGAAAGAAGAGATTTGGAAAGAGCTGTTTTTCAGACCTATTGGTATAAATATTCAAAAGAATTGTACTTCTCAAGTAACCAGAACCATAAGCCGTAAATTGTACAAATACAGCCCAAAGAGCTAGTAGAGATGGTTTTAACTTTTTCATTTGAATTAATGCCAACATTAATAACAAAGCAAAGTAAAGCAAAAACAGATAGAAAAGGTATGGAACATGAACGAACAAAAGCACCAAGGAAATTAAAAACACAAGCATAAAAATTGACGGAAACCAAAACGCCAACTTATTGTACCTGGGGTGCCACTTGTTCAAAATAGGTCTTACGGAACCAAATTTATACATCTGTTTAAAAAATAATATCCAGCTAATGCGTCGTTTATGATACACCCGTGCCTTCTCAATAAAGGCAGTTTTCATATCCATATCCCAAAGTCTCAAAACCAAATCGGGATCTTCTCCAGGGTGTATGCTTTTAAATCCTCCTATACTCTCAAAAGCCTTACGACTCAGTCCCATATTAAAACTGCGCGGTTGGAATTCCTTAGCTGTTTTATGCCCTCTTATTCCCCCGGTGGTCAGATAGGAAGTCATGCTAAAGTTTATGGCCTTCTGTATGGGGCTAAAACTCTGATCTGCAGCATCGGGACCACCAAAGCAATCCACATGATTTTTGGAGAGAAACTGATGTACAACGGTCAAATAATCAGAAGGTAAAATAACATCTGAGTCCAGAATAATGTAATAATCTGCATTTGCCTGTTTCATTCCAAAATTTCTCGAGTCTCCCGGGCCAGAATTAGGCTTAAAGAAATACCTGATGTCTAACTCTTTTTGAAATTCTTTGATAACCTCATCACACCTCCGTTCAGAACCATCTTCAACGATGACAATTTCAAAGGAACTAGCTTCCTCTAAATGTGTGAAGCTCTGCAGTAACTCACTTATCTCGTCAGGTCTATTATAAACAGGAATGATAAATGAATAGGCGGGTTGTTGCATAGAGCAAATGTACGTATTGCGCGTAAAAAAACCACTCTTTAACAAAAGCTAAAGAGTGGTTCTAATTAGGTTCACAGCTTATTGCTTCTATTGTTTTAGAATTCTAATTGTATTTGTGGATCCCTCTTGGGATACTCGGATGAAATAGGCCCCCTTCTTCAATTGAGCTATATTTAATTCCGGTGAAAAAGAATGAGGAGCAACATCCATTACTCGTTGCCCAAGCATGTTATAAACAGTGAGCTGATCAATTGGCTCAACCGACTCAAAAAAGACGCGATCCTGGGCTGGATTCGGATAATAGTTAAAGTTTTGATACGCTTCGCTATTAACAGACAAAGCTGTGTTTGCCATGATAGAGACAACAATTGTACCGGTAGCGGTAGTATTGCTCGTTGTAACATCAAATCCAGGTGCAAAAGTCATGTCCCAGTTACCGGTTGCTATATAGTAGGTTCCAGCCTCTAATCCTGAAATGTCAATCAAACTTAATAAACCATCTCCATCGTCGTCACTTAAGGCAATGGCACTCCCGTCAGAAGTATACAAACCGAGTTCAGTATCAGTGACTCCAGTAGTAGAATTGGTATCGATCACAAGCGATTCACAGCCGCCAGCATAATCCAGCTGAATCCATTGAACTCCTTCTACACTGGCGTCATAGGCATTTGAAGAGGTCTGCATTACACCACATTCATCGATTACAACAGTATCTAGAGGGCTTGGAGTGCTCCCCGTAAAAGCTTCTGTGGTAAAGCTCCATATGGAGCATCCGTCTGCACTGTTTTCTCCATTTAATGGAGTGATCCTCCAATAATACGTGGTATTATAAAAATTAAAAGTAATATCAGCGCTTGTTTGAGTCGTAGTACCAATGGAAGAGAGATCAGAGCCATCAGATTCTAAACCGATAAAAACCTCATACCCCGTAGGTACGGGACCTGTTGAGGGAGCAGTCCAGCTAACGGTTACAGGGGTGCCAACAGCGATGTCAACAGAGCCATCGGCCGGAGTAATAGGTTCTGTCGCGCAATTAGGAGCTGGCGGAAGCGAAAACTCCTCCAGACAAAATGAAATATCCGAAGTTGAACCTGCGAAATCAAAAACCTGAATCACTAGTTCTTGTCCGATGCTCCAGCCCGAAAGCACAGTATCGTCTGCTGCAAATGTTCCGGCACAATCTATCTGTAGTCGCCGTCCAGGTGTAAAATCGATCCAGACCTGTATTATCCCCTCCACAAGTATTGTCTATTCCGCTATCTGAAGTACCCATAGCCGGATAGGAGAAGTTAAATGTTCCACAACCTGTGCCTGCAGATGATGGCGTGATAGGGATTGCACCAGAAAACTCATCATTCTCGGCAGGTGGTGTGGCAGCACAACTCGTACATTGAATGGATGTGGTATGGCATGAAGCTAATTCAACACAGGAAGCATCACTGGACCAATTTATATTGATACTTGTAACTCCTGCGGGCGCTGTAAAAGACACAGGCGATGTACCATGTGCAATAACACTGTTGTCTGCGGCATTTTCAATTGTTGCATAAGCTGCGCTGTCGTCTGAATTTAAGTTAATGAGCACCTCATATTCATTTCCGGGTACAATATTCCCAATCACAGAGAATTCACCAGTGAAATTACAGCCATTGATTCCAACGACCGAATTATCTGAAGCTGCATTAACTGTTGTGGTAGGGAATTGGCCTAAGGAACCTGCCGGACATTGTCCAAAGCCATAAAATGAAGTGATAAAAAAGATGATGAGAGTAATTTTTTTCATAATTAATTGATTTTGAGTTAGCTAAAATTAAGTGGTCGAGGAACAAATCCATCCCAATAATAAATGGCTGGGATAAATAATCCTACGATCCTTTTAAGTTAAGAAAAAAATCAATGAAATAAATAATTTCCAATCTTTTTCCTGTCTATTTGAATTTACACCAATAAAATCCGGGATTTTATAAAATTTCTATTAAAATATAATTACATTTTTACAATTCTGTAATTATATAGCCTATCCAGACCATCGAGAATCCTTATGAAGTATGCTCCTGAATGAAGATCGCTCAGATCCAGCCGAACACTGGGTGCTCTATTGGTAAATGATTTTAGCATCTGACCCAGAGTATTTACAACCTGTAGTTTGAACAAACCCTGATCGAACTTTATAAAAACAGGTCCTCGAGTAACTGTTGGAAAAATCTTAGGACTACTCAACTCAAATGACTCGTCAGATAAGGTAGACCCTTCAAGGATGGAAACAGTTTGATTTGCCTCTGCATTTAATATCAAGTCTTCCAAGCCACTTGGCCAGTATACTTTAATGTAATCAACCTGCTCAGCACTACCTATTCCAAACTGTTTAATGAATGAATTTTGCGACATATAACCTTCTCCACAGATAATGGTTCTGAATTGTTTTTGCCCCTGGGTCTGTATCTCGATTTTAGCTCCTACAGCATCTCTGTTCGATACGGTTCCTTCCAGATTTATTTTGATATAATTACCGGGACTGAAGTTTTTGTTTTCCCATAAAGAAGGGGGTTCACCATTGTTATTTAGTACTATAATGTCTGTTAAACCATCATTATTAAAATCTCCAATAGCATTTCCATAACTCACATTGGTATCCTCCTCAAAGCCAATGGCAGCACTATTCATGAATTCTAAATTTTCAATATTCTCATACAAAGCATTGGAAGGGTATCCATTAAAACTTCCATCATACGAGCTACTGACATACAAATCCTCATCACCATCATTTTCTATATCCAAAAAAACTGAGCCCCAGGCGAACCCTCCAAACATTGTTCCGGCATTCATGGATATATTGGAAAATGTACTGTCAGCATTATTCAAAAAAAGGGCATTTCCCGAAAAAGGGGTACTTATATCTTCAGGGGTATTAGTGACGTAAATATCCCAATATCCATCGTTGTTGATATCCCCTACAGTTACTGACATGGCATCCATAACCACTCCAGTTCCAGAAATAGAACTGATATCAGTAAATGTTCCATCCCCATTGTTCTGATACATAAAATTAGGTGAAAAACGATCATTAGCAACATACAGATCGAGCCAACCATCATTATTGATGTCTAAAAAACCTGCACAAAACGTTGGGGCTAGATCGTTTTGCAGTCCATAGGCCTCAGTCAACTCCGAAAACGAACCATCACAATTGTTTAAATAAAACAGATTTGGTGTTCCGCTTGTAAGCCCTGAATGATTTGAAATGTAGAGATCTAAACAACCGTCATTATTAACGTCTGCCCATGATGCGCCATTGGAATCCATATTGTCAACTGTTAATCCAGAGCTAATCGTAACGTCTTCAAAAACCAGATTTCCTATATTTTGAAATAGACGATTACCCTGAGAGTCACTTGTTATGAACAAATCTCTGTCCCCGTCATTGTCGTAATCAACCCATATTATTTGTTTATTCGTAAAATTTTGAAGCCCAAGATTGAGATTTACTTCTGAGAATAAAAGCCCGTCAATGTTCAAGAAAAATCTGGGAATATCATCAGATCCCGTGCAGACCGATATATCGTCCCAACCATCATTATTGAAATCAGCAAATGAAATACCGTTTCCCAGGGGTGTATTACTTACGGTAAGAGAAATTCCCATGTCGGTTGCTACATTGGAAAAACTTACTTGTCCGATGACCGGCTGCCCTAGTAAATAAAACACTATCAAATATGTTAATTTCCTAAGCATTTATGAGTATTTTATAGTTTTAGTTGATAAAAAACCAATATTAACTATAAAATAATCAAAATCAAAAAATGTAAAGGAGCTTTAATTACATCCAAAAAAAACCACCTTTACAGGTGGCATCTGTTTTTGTGAAGTGAAGACTACTCTTCCGTAAAGGCCTCCATAACAGCATCGCTCACTCCCATATTACTAAAGCCTCCATCATTATAAAGATTTTGCAAGGTCACTCGCCTGGTCAGGTCACTAAAGAGTGTAACCGTATAATTTGCGCAATCGAGCGCAGTGGCATTTCCTAGAGGTGACATTTTTTCGGCGTAATTTATGAAACCATCAAATCCTTTTACACCTTGACCTGCAGTGGTAGGTGTTGGAGATTGGGATATGGTATTAACCCTTACTTTTTTATCTCTGCCAAAAAAATAACCAAAACTTCTGGCAATACTTTCCAGATAAGCCTTATTGTCGGCCATATCGTTATAATCCGGAAAGACGCGTTGGGCTGCCATATAGGTTAATGCAACGATGCTTCCCCACTCGTTCATCGCATCTGCTTTGTATAGTGTTTGCATCACTTTGTGAAAGGACATAGCAGATACATCGGTACCCTTTTGAGTCCAGTCGTATTTTTGATCGGTGTAAGGCCTGCCTTTTCGAACATTAACGGACATACCAATGGAATGGAGTACAAAATCCAATTTACCTCCTAATACTTCCATTGACCTGGAGACCAAATTTTCGAGATCCTCGATGGATGTAGCATCAGCTGGGATTATTTCAGACCCCGTCTTGTCTGCAAGCTCGTTGATCTGTCCCATTCTCATTGCAATTGGCGCGTTGGTTAATACGAATTTACCGCCCTCTTCATGCACCCGTTCAGCTGTTTTCCAGGCAATGGAGTTTTCATCTAAAGCACCAAAAATGATGCCTTTTTTACCTTTTAACAAATTATACATAGAGTCTTTTGTTTTGTAATGTTTATTGAATCACTATGGGGTAAATATAAAACTAATTGAGTAATTGTTCGGCGTGTGCTATTGCTGAGTCTGTTATTTTTTCTCCTCCTAACATTTTGGCAATTTCCTCAAGGCGCTCGTCATTATTAAGTACCTTAATCATTGTTTGTGTTTGATCGTCGATGTCACTCTTAAATACCTTATATTGATAATCTCCCTTCGCGGCAATCTGTGGTAAATGTGTGATGCTCAATAGTTGAAATCGCAGACTCATTTCTTTCATAATGTCTCCCATTTTATGAGCTATTTCACCAGATACACCGGTATCGATTTCATCAAAGATCAAGGTAGGGAGTTGAGAGTAAGCCGCTAAGATTGATTTGAGAGCAAGCATTATTCTCGATAATTCACCACCAGAGGCTACATGTTTTAGCTCCTTAAAATCAGTTCCTTTATTTGCCGTAAAGAGAAAATTCAACTCATCTTTTCCATTGGCTTTTAGTTCAAACGATGGATTGATATCGATCTTGATTTGAGCGTTGGGCATTCCCAGCTGTAACAAAAGTCCTTCAAGTTTATCTTTCAAAAGAGGAGCGGCCTCTTTCCTATTACTTAATAAGGCCCCTGCTATCGCGTTAAGTTCGTTCTCTAAACGAATTTTTTCATTTTTGCAGGCCTCGATGCGGTCTTGAAGATTCTCAGAGTCCAACTGCTGTTTGTTTAGATCAGATCTTATGAGCAGCAACTCCTCGATTGATTGTACTCCGTGTTTAAGCTGCAAGTCATAGACAAGCTGTAGTGTTTGTTTTATTTCCTGAAGTTTCTGAGGGTCAGACACTAGCTTGTCCTGTTCAAAATAAATCTCGTTTGATAAATCTTCAAGTTCAAGTACAACGCTTACCAGCCGTTCCTGGATCTTCCTATAGACGTCTCCGAAATCTGTTATATTGTCTACTTTCTTTTTCAAGTCTTTTAGGATGTCAATAATACCCTGTTCTTCGTTGGCAAGAATATCGTGTCCAAATTGAAGCTGCTGCTGTATCATTTCAAGATTTTCTAATTGACCCTGCTGCTCTTCCAGCTCGCCATATTCATCAGGGCCAATTTTTAGCTCATTCAGTTCATTTAGTAAAAATGCGTTGTAATCCTGAATTTTGTTAGCTTCACTTTGTTTAAGCTGAAGCAAGTCAATCTCCCTTAAAGCGTTTTTGTACGCCAGCCATTGATCTTTATAGCTCCTTAGCAAGGCATGATTATTTGCGACCCCATCAACGACTGAATACAAGTAATTTGTCGAGGTTAACTGCAAGGTTTCATTTTGGGAATGTATATCAATGAGGCGTGACCCGAGGGTATTCAAAACATCCAGATTTACGGGTGTGTCATTCACAAATGCACGGGATTTACCACTGGATAACAACTCTCGTCTTATTATGAGTTCGTGGTCGTAGTCCAGATCATAGGTATTGAACAGTTTCTCCAGATCATACTCTTTTATATCAATCAAAGCTTCAACAATACATTTTTTGGAACGATCCTTTATTTGCCCAAGGTCTGCTCTTTTTCCCAGAATAAGACCAATTCCTCCTAAGAGAACAGATTTACCGGCACCTGTTTCTCCGGTAATAGTATTGAAACCCGGATGAAATTGAACTAAAATCTGATCAATCAGAGCATAATTCTTTATTGTCAGTTGCTTTAGCATAAACTTGCTTTGAAATGATTATAAAAGTAAAGATAAAGCGAGATTTATTAAAACCTTATACCACTCCATTTATTAGAATACATGGGAGCGATCGTATTCAGCAAATCAGATAAATCCGCAATATTCACACTTGGGCCACCGGCAAAAATATCAGTGATCTCATCTGATTTGGCATCAAAAAAAACGCGCATCAAAAAAGAATTGGGTCTTCTTAAATGCATTTTGCGAAGTTCTTTTAAGTGATTCGCTATCTGCTCCTTTCCTTCACGGGGATCCTCTGCCATTAAGTCAAGACCGTTTCTGTGGTATTGATACATGGTAGTCCGATATTCTTCAAAAGTAGGTGATAGCAATGCGTCAATTAACGCAAAACGCGATTGAGGCCCGCTTTGCAGAGTCCAGCCAACACCAGCCTGTTGCGAATAATTTACGATGGTTTGAGCTTGTTCATAATAATCCAATCCACCGTTTAGTTCAAATGTATCTGCGTCCATTCCTAAGATCATATACACATGAAAGGCAATGACTGAAACTAAGTTTGATTCGTACTGATTGGGATTGAAAACAATATTCTGAAATTCCAGATACCGGAAGTTAAAGTCCTTATCATTATAATTGTAAACTGGCGTATTATAGGTGGAATTAAATACCGGTCTTGACGATTGTACTTGTAATGATGCAGTGAAGTTGTCGTTACTGTAAGCATTTATAGTAATGACCATGCTACATTCTATCTGTTCATTTGATTTATAGATTTTGTTAGACCATTTTGTATTGCTAATGAACTCTGTAAGCTGACGCTCCAAGGATTTAAAAATCACATTGTTTTCATTTCCGGTCAATTCTGCAATTACCGTCACATTACATTTAAGTTCCTGAGACCTTCCCAGAAAAGAACAGAAAAATATGATTATAGCAATCCCCCTATACATGCAATTCCTTCCTTATAAAATTCAATAAATCAGTAGCTACTTCCTTTTTTGGCTTAAGGATGTGTGAAATAACATCCCCTGTCTTACTAATAAAAGTAACCTTATTTGTTGAACCGGCAAAACCTGCACCCTTATCATTCAGAGAGTTCAGCACAATTAAATCTAGGTTTTTAGATTTTAATTTGCCTCTGGCATTTATTTCTTCGTTATCGGTTTCCAAAGCAAAGCCCACTAAGTACTGGTTTTTCTTTATTTCACCCGCAGATTTTAATATATCTTCTGTTGGTTCCAACTTGAGTTCTAAGGGCTGATCCTTCTTTTTTATTTTTCTGTCAGATGTTATTGCAGGGCGAAAATCTGCCACAGCAGCGGAGAAAATGGCAATATCTGTGAGCTGAAATTCCTTATGAACAGCCTCAAACATCTCTTTGGCAGATACTACAGAGATAAGGTCTATTTCATGACCCTTGATATCCTCGTGAGAAGGACCGGATACAAGAGTCACCTCGGCACCCATTTTACTCGCGCATTTAGCTATTTCATAACCCATCTTTCCAGAACTGTAATTACCAATAAAACGTACAGGATCAATGGCTTCATAAGTTGGACCAGCTGTTACCAGTACTTTTTTACCGAGAAGAGGCAAGCCCTTTTTTATGTGTTGCTCTAAAAAAACAACAATATCCTCAGGCTCAGCCATTCTTCCTTCACCAGTAAGACCACTGGCAAGTTCTCCGTGAGCAGCAGGAATGACATGGTTCCCTCTGGATTTTAAAACATCAAGATTTTCTCTTGTGCTTTCGTGTTTATACATATCCAGGTCCATTGCTGGCGCCATATAAACCGGACATTTAGCTGAAAGGTATACCGCGAGTAACAAATTATCACAGGTACCTGAAACCATTTTTGAAAGCGTGTTTGCAGTCGCCGGAGCAATAAGCATTATATCTGCCCATATTCCAAGCTCCACATGGTTGTTCCAGACTGCGTTTTCATCCTCTTCATCTGTAAATTGGGAAAGAACAGGATTTTTTGACAGTGTTGACAGGGTTAAGGGCGTAACGAATTCTTTTGCAGAAGGCGTCAAAATCACCTTCACATTAGCACCCGCCCTTATCAACAAGCGCACTAGCCACGCGCTTTTATAGGCTGCTATACCCCCTGTAACACCTAGAAGAATATTCTTCTCTTTTAGAACAGACATTTACGCGTCCTATTCTTCAGATTTATCTTCGGTATTTCTGAAATAGATTCTATCCTCTAACCATTCCTTAATCGCCAGGGCATGTGGCTTAGGAAGTTTCTCGTAGAATTTAGAAACTTCTATTTGCTCTTTGTTTTCAAAAATCTCTTCGAGGCTGTCGTTGTAGGTAGCGAACTCTTCAAGTTTATCAATGAGTTCTCTCCGAATGTCCGTGTTAATCTGCTCAGATCGTTTTGCAATAACAGAAATTGCCTCGTAGATGTTCTGAGTTTTGTCATCAATTTCATTTCTGTCATAGGTCACCGTAGTAACAGGTGCGTCAGTTTTCTTTAAATCCATTGTATAGAATTAGCTATTATCTTCGTTTAACAATAATTCTTGAGGGAGCGTCTTTAGCTCACTCATCATCTCAGTAGCTTGAGTTATATATTTTGTTTCTGGGTAAGCTCGAAGCAATGCATTATAGTAGTCTTCCGCAATGGAGATACGCTCCTCAACGCGTTCCTCTACACTTAAGACTGTCAGGTGGTACTCAGAATCAAAACGCCAGTACAGAGCATCTTCTCTCAATGTGGTCCCAGGAAAATCGAGAAGGAAATTATTAAAGGACTTTATAGAGGCTTTGTACTTGTATACTGTATTGTATTGCTTTGCAATTTCAAAAGCCTTTCTTTCTAATTTATAGTCCAGTTCTTTAATGAGCTTATTGGCTTCAGGCAAGTATTCTGAATTCGGATACTGATTCACGAAAAGCTGTAGTTTCTCAATAGCCTCTGAAGTTTCTGTCTGATCTTTGGAATATACCGGGGAAAGGAAATACGAACTTTTTGCCGATAAAAAAAATGCCTCTTCCGCCTTTTCACTATTGGGGTAGCTATCTTTAAAACGTTCCAACTGATAGGCCGCTGAATAATAATCGGCCTTGGTTTTTTCACCCATGTAATAAAAGGTCATCGCATACATGTAAGTCAATTTCTCGGCCTGAGGTTTACCTCTGTAGTTAGGGATGATTTGAGCAAAGAGCTGATTGGCTTTATTGTATTTACCTGCTTCGTATAGCTCTGTTCCAAGTCTGAATTTTTCAGCAACATCGGGAGACTTCATTGCTTTACTAAATTCACTACAACTGGTGAACAACAAAGCAAGACCAAAAAGATAAAAAATTCCTCTCATAACTTTATAAGGCGGCAAAAATACAAAAATATAACGACTTATTGAAAGATAAATTGCGATCGAATTGAATTGATTTATAATAACTTATACCTTCCTAATAACCTAGTTTCTCAAGCTCCTCTGTAATTTTTTCCTTCAGAGCATTAGATGCAGGCACCAATGGCAGTCTTACCACCTCAGAGCATATACCCATTTGTTGAAGAACCGCTTTAATTCCTGCAGGATTATTCTCTTCAAAAATGAGGTCAGTAATGCGTTTTAATCTAAGTTGAATGGCAGTACCTTGTTGTGCGTCGTTGGCAAGGCCTAGCCTAATCATCTCAGTAAAGTCTTTAGTTATTGCCTGTCCAATGACTGATATGACACCTGCACCTCCAGCAAGTGTAACGCTCAGTGCCAGATCATCATCACCAGAAATGACTAAAAAGTCATCGGGTTTGTTCTTTAAAAGCGTAAAATATTGAGCTATTTGGCCTGCAGCTTCTTTTACACCAATAATATTTTCAAAATCCCCGGCTAGTTTTAAAATAGTCTCCGGTAGTACATTAGAACCAGTTCTACCCGGGACGTTATATAAAATCACGGGTTTATCTGTTGTTGTTGCCACCACCTTAAAGTGCTCGTAGATGCCTTGTTGCGTTGGTTTACTGTAATAAGGAGAAACTGAAAGAATAGCATCAATCTTAGACAGATCCGTTCGCACGAGTTCCTTTTTTACTTCCATCGTGTTGTTACCACCGATACCCAGCACCAATGGTAGTTTTCCGTTATTAACCTCTGCCACACAAGAAACCAACTTCTGTTTTTCTTCAAAGCTTATTGTAGGGCTTTCACCAGTAGTTCCGCTTATAACAAGGTACTCGGTTCCGTTCTGTATGTTGTGATTTACAAGGCGTTGTAAAGCATTGTAATCTATGGTTAAATCGCCATTAAACGGAGTGACTAGTGCAACTCCAGTACCTTTAAAAGATGTTGTCATAATTTATTTAAAATAGTAAGGTATTTCTTTAATTCGATTTTAAAGACATCGAATCGAATAACAGATAGCTCCAGAATGAGATCAAACAAACGACGATCGTTATCGTTAATTCCAATTTTTAAGTTGGCCTGAGACATAGCCATAATTTGCTCCAATTCTGGAATACTCTTATTGAAATATCCGATTAAAACATCGAAAGGTTCATCAAGAAACTGCTGCAACTCCTTGTTTTTGATTTTACCGGACCATCCAAAATCTTTTTTGCTAAAATAAGTTTCCCAGTGGGCATTATTACCTTCCTCCGCCTCTGAAAAAAAAACAACGGTGTTCTTAGGTGATCTTAAACCCATCTCCTTAAATAATGAGCGGAAGGCTTCAGCATCGTGAAATTCCTCATGGTTAAGAATCACCGCCATGGTCTGCACCTTTTTTCCGCTTACAGCACTCGTTCTGTTCGTCAATAACCGATCAGTGAAATCTCTATTCGATTTTTCTTTTAATGCCTTTAAAAACATGTATCTTTAGTCACTTGCAAAATTAGAAAAAGCAAGCATATGTCTCTGTTAATATATCATAAGTTATTGAATGTTTAGGGTTTTTTTTATCTCAGTTATAGGAGGCCTTTTGGTATGCTCTTGCCAAAAAGATTTTAAGATAAGCAGCGTTGAAAACAAGAGACTCGAAATAGATGGGGACATTGAAGCATCTAAGGAGATAGACGATTTTGTTAAACCTTACACAAGGCACGTAGATAGTAGTTTGGGTGCTGTATTGTGTTACTCAGCAAAAACATTGTCAAAAAAAGATGGAGAGCTCAACACAGCCTTAGGAAATATGATGGCTGATGCTGTTTATGTACAAGCTAATCCCGTTTTCAAGCAACGTTTTGATCGGGAAATTGATTTTGTACTGCTCAACCATGGTGGAATACGATCCGTTATTGTAAAAGGACCAGTAACTGCCCGAACTGCATATGAGGTGATGCCTTTTGAAAATGAAGTAGTAGTGGTTGGTCTTAAAGGAACAACTGTTAAACAACTAATCAATTATCTGCAACAATCAAAAAGAGCCCACCCCGTCTCGAGGCAGCTTAAAATATCCCTTGATGCCAATTATGATTTAGTTCAGGTGCTTATTAACGATCAAGCCATTGAAGACAATGTTATTTATTATGTTGCTACAAGTGATTACTTATTCAATGGAGGGGATAAAATGTCTTTTTTTCAAGATAACGTTTTTCACACGGAATTAGATTATAAAATCAGAAATGTATTGCTTGATTATTTTGCAGAAAAAGATACGTTAAGACCAATAGCAGATAATCGGTTTAAAAGAATACTTCCAGAATCATGAAACGAAGAAGATTTCTTTCATCTGCAATAGCAAGTACTGCCCTTGTTGGAATTGGCGGCTTGGGCTCTGTTGGAATGAACAACAGAAGAAGAAAAAGAATAACAATACTTCATACCAATGACGTGCATAGCCATATCGAGCCATTTGGTCCCGATGCAGGAAGAAATGCCAATAAGGGAGGAGTGGCCCGAAGATCAACTCTTGTCGAAACCATTCGTCAACAAAACCCCAATACCCTTCTCTTGGATGCTGGTGATATCTTTCAGGGCACTCCTTATTTCAATTACTATGGCGGTGAACTGGAGTTTAAGTTAATGAGTATGCTGAAATACGATGCCGCTACAATCGGTAATCATGACTTCGATAATGGTATAGACGGACTATTAGCTCAATTACCGCATGCTCAATTCGATTTCCTTTCAGCAAATTACGATTTTAGTAATACTGTTTTAGATGGATTGACCAAACCTTATAAAGTGTTTGATAGAGACGGCATTAAAATAGGAGTATTTGGCCTTGGAATAGAGCTCGAGGGTCTGGTAAACAAAAAAATGTATAAGGAAACGGTCTACCTGGATCCTATAGAAATGACTCAGGAAATGACTGCCCTCCTTAAAGAAAAGGAACGTTGCGATCTCATTATCTGCCTCTCACATCTAGGGTATTTTTACAAAAATAAAAGCGGTAAAATTTGTGATCTTTCACTGGCCAAGGCGACCAAAAATATTGATTTAATTATTGGAGGCCACACACATACTTTTTTGGAAGAACCTACCAAAGTCATCAATACAGAGGGGAAAGAAGTATTGGTGAATCAAGTGGGTTGCTACGGCTTATATCTGGGACAAATAGACTTTTATTTGGACCAAGATCAAAACGAAAAGAGTGCAGAGGCTTCCATCCTAAGTGTCTAGCCCTTCTCAATTTAAATGACGTCAAGTCTATTGGGAAATCGTGAAATTTTCATCCTGCAGTTCCGAAAAATGCTTTGCTGGATGCAGTTGAGATTGCAGATAAAAAAACAAGAAGGCCATGACCAGAAAGGTAGCATAGGTAGCACTGAGGTCATTACTCTCAAGAACATAGAAATAAGCAAGTTGGATGATTTCGGAAAATACAATAAAGATTGTTCCAATCAAAAAAAGCATAGCTTTACCTGAATCTTTGTACAAATAGTTGAGCAGAGCCACGGATAAAAGCAACATTATCACTCCGTTGTAAACGAATTCAAGTATGTATTCAGGTGCTGTAAATACCGTTCCTGCCGTTTCGGTGACGATGTAAACGCAAAACACATCCAACAGCAGAAGAATTATAGCAGGTCCGGGATACCTCTTAATAAGTTTCGCCGGTCCCACACCATTGAGTATATGTTGAATTAAACAGATATAGGATAGGATAAAAATTGTATTGGCAAGGTAGTAAGGAAAATCGAAAACCTCAATCACTTGAAGTGGAAGGAACCAGGACAGGAACCCTATCAGTTGAGCACTTGTAAATAGTATTAGAAAAAGCAAAAACGACTTTTTTCTAATTTTGGAAAACTGCCAATACAAAATAGTAAGGAACACAAGGATCAAAGTAGAAATACCGGATCCTTCTATTTCCATTTGAAAGGCCTGAAGGGCAATGTACAATACACCCAGGAAGACCAAAATGATCTTTATTAGTAGGTTAAGTTTCATGTATCGATATATTCGATGACCAAACAAATATATAGTTATAATCGAAAGATCTGATAAGATTAACCTATAATACGATAAAATGCCTTAATTATGTAAGTATTTACTCTATTATGTTAATAAATTCTAGTTCTGAAATGATAGGAACTCCAAGCTTTTCGGCTTTTGCTCGTTTGCTGGGTCCCATGTTGTCCCCTGCTACCAAAAATGACGTTTTAGAAGAGATTGAAGACCCCACTTTCCCCCCGTGAAGTTCGATAACCTCCTTTAACTGATTTCTTGAAAATAACTTAAACACGCCTGAAACTACTATGATCTTGCCCTTAAGCTTATCGGATTGTAGTTCTAATTCATCTTCAACTTGCATTTGAATACCGTGGCTCCGCAATTGTTCGATGACACGTCGATTATCTGGTTTCGCAAAGAAAATCACCACACTTTCGGCAATTCGTTGTCCAATATCGTCGACATTAACCAAGTCCTCTTCTTTTGAGTTCATTAATGCATCAATAGATTTATAGTGTCGCGCGAGTTTTTTAGCCACTGTTTCGCCAACATATCTTATTCCGAGGGCATACAAAACGCGCTCAAAAGGCACTTCTTTTGATTTTGCGATTCCCCTGATCAAGTTTCTCGTGCTTTTTTCAGCCATCCTCTCTAAAGGTATAACCTGTTCTTCAGTTAGCTCATACAAATCAGCATAATTCGATATAAGACCCGCATTCACAAGCAGCTCAACTGTTTCTCCTCCTAAGCCTTCAATATCCATTGCCTTACGAGAAATGAAATGCTGAATCCTGCCAGTGACCTGAGGAGGACATGAAATCTCATTAGGACAATAGTGCTTTGCTTCACCCTCTGGCCTTATGAGCTTTGTGCCGCATTCAGGACAGTGAGAAATGTAAGTAGTCTCTACTGAATCTTTTGATCTTTTTGTAAAATCGACGCCCACTACTTTTGGAATTATTTCCCCACCCTTTTCAACAAACACCTCATCTCCAATTCGTATATCCAATTTAGAAATCTGATCTTCATTGTGCAAAGACGCTCGCTTTACCGTTGTACCAGCAAGTTCTACGGGCTCCAGGTTGGCCACAGGAGTTATTGCCCCCGTCCTACCGACCTGATAGCTGATACTATTTAGCTTAGTAGTTATCCTCTCTGCCTTGAACTTATAGGCTATAGCCCATCTTGGTGCTTTTGCCGTATAACCTAGTTCTTCCTGCTGATTGATCGAATTAACCTTTATAACCACCCCATCGATCTCATATGGCAGGTCATGTCTGTGCTCATCCCAATATGCTATATACTCAAACACATCCTCCATCGTTCTACACAGTTTGGCCTCCTCCGGAACTTTAAATCCCCATTCTCTGGCTTTTTTTAAACTTTGAAACTGAGAATTAACGCCTAAATTTTCACCTTTTATACTATACAGCAGGCACTCTAAAGGCCTTTTAGCAACTTCTGAACTATCTTGTAATTTCAAACTCCCTGAAGCCGTATTTCGAGGGTTACGATAGGCTTCCTCACCCTGGGATAGTCTTTCCCTGTTCATTGCATTAAATCCTTCTATGGGCAGAATTATTTCCCCTCGAATATCAAATCGAAATGGGGCCTCATTTTCTAGTTTCAAAGGAACCGACTTAATCGTACGTATGTTGGTAGTCACATCATCTCCCTGAACACCATCTCCTCTTGTAACCGCTCTTAATAATTTTCCGTTTTCGTAGGTAATACTAATTGAGGCACCGTCATACTTTAGCTCACAAGTAAATTCCATCGGACTTTCAACGATCTTTCTTATGCGTTTCTCCCAGTCTTTAAGATCGTCTATAGAATAGGAGTTTTCCAAGGAATACATGCGAAAATCATGTACTACGGTTTCAAAATTTTTTGTAATCCCCCCTCCCACGCGCTGTGTTGGCGAGTTAGGATCTGAATACTCAGGATACTCTGCTTCCAGGTCCTGAAGTTTTTTGAGTTTCACATCAAATTCGTAATCAGAAATACTTGGAGCATCCAGAATATAGTAACGGTAATTATGTAATCTCAGTTCTTCTCTAAGCTCATTGATTTGTTCTTGTATCGTCATTTATAGCTGATCAATTTTAAGCGATGATTTGTTCGTACGTGTTCTGATTGCTGTTATTTTTGAAAGTATTTCATCGATAGATGTAGCTACAATAAGATTGTGGAAGTGTCTTTTTTCAAGAAATCCAAATTCCACCATTTTGCCACATTGTTGTATAAGGTGGTCATAGTAACCTTCTAAATTCAAAACCGCAATAGGTTTGGAGTGGAGTCCCAACTGTCCCCAAGTAGCAATCTCAAAAAACTCATCCATGGTACCGAACCCGCCAGGTAGAATTAAAAAGCAATCACTTCTTCGATACATCTCCACCTTTCTATCGTGCATGTTGTTTGTTACTACTAAGTCGGTGAGCCGAGGGTGGACACGTTCTTTTTTCTTTAGAAATGATGGAATCACGCCTGTTACAGAGCCTCCCTTGTCTAAAACGGCATCTGCTAATTCACCCATCAGACCAAGTTTTGAACCTCCATAGATAAGCTGAAAGTCACGCTCAGCCAAAATATGACCTAACACATGGACCTGCTTGATAATTTGAGTGGATTTTCCTGAACTACTTCCACAAAAAACCGCTATGCGTATCATTGCCTAGAACATTTTACAATTCGATCATTCCCATTCATGTCCTTTACAAGACTGAGGTTATTAAAACCTTTGGATTTAAACATTTTCATCAATTCCTCCCCAAGATATTGATTGATTACAAAAAATAACCAACCACTGTCCTTTAAGTTATTCACAGCAAAATCTGCTATGGCCGAATAAAAAACCAACGGATCGTCATTTGGTACAAATAAGGCCAAATCGGGCTCAAAGTCAAGCACATTGGGCTTCATCTCAATTTTTTCCGATTCCCTGACATACGGCGGGTTGGAAACGATTACATCATATTTTACCGGCTTACCCTTTTTGATTTCAAAAAACAGAGAGTCTCCAGACAAAATATCATGAAGCCCAAACGCAATATCTACTTCGTTGAGGATGGCATTCTTCTGAGCTATCTCTAGAGCAGATTCACTTACATCAATAGCAAACAGCTTTGCGTCGCTTAAGTTTTTAGCCAGAGTAACCGCAATGCATCCACTACCTGTTCCAATGTCGAGAATGTTCAAATATTTTTCATTTCTTTTCACAAGATCTGACCTCAGAATGTGGTCGACTAACTCTTCGGTTTCCGGACGGGGAATGAGCACCTGATGATTCAAACCAAATTTTAGCCCAAAAAATTCAGTCTCTCCAATAACATATTGAATAGGTTCATGCGATTGAAGCCTCGAGACAATCGTCTTAAATATCTGTGCTGCCTTTTCGGAAACAACGAACATTGGATCTATGGTAAAGTTTAGTCTGGATTTACCAAGTATATGATCAAGACTTAGGTAAAAAAAACGATCAACTTCATTTTTATCAAATACAGGGTCAAGTGATTGATGAAATATTTCCTTGAGGTCGGATAAAGTCAATTCTGTAAATCTTTTATCATCCATACTGTGCAAGAATAGTGACCTGTATTTCCAAGAGCCGATTCAATAGTTTTAAATCCCACTTTTCTGTAAAGAGATCTGGCGTCTTCCATGTATGGCATGGTTTCCAAATAACACTGTTCAAACCCCACCGATCGAGCAAAGTCGAGACACTTATCCATCATTATCGCACCCAGACCTCGTCCTCTGGCCTCGGGTTTGAAATACATCTTTTGCAATTCACAAACACCAGGATCATAGTTTTCCAAGGGTGCGATCCCAGCTCCTCCAAGTATGGTTTTTTCAAGCTCCACAACAAAATACCTGGATCTCGGATGCTCGTAGGTTTCATACATACAATCCAGAGCTTTGTCCGCGTAGGCCGTTCCTATTTTTGGAACACCAAATTCAACAAGTACTTCTCGAATCGCTCTGGCGATCTTCTCATTATCATCCAATTCAATTTGTCGAATAACAATAGTATCTTTGTCCACTTTAATCGGTTCACAGTTTGAGAGTGGAAGATAAGTCAAATTATGGTTTTCAAATTCATTAAGCACCTAAATTATGTTAAGTGATGAGAATGCTATAAGTCGCTGTATTCAAATTGCCAGAAATGGATTGGGCACCACTCGACCTAATCCAATGGTGGGTGCCATAATAGTCCATGAACATAAAATCATTGGAGAGGGCTATACCAGCCCATACGGTGGACCACATGCCGAAGTAAATGCCATTAGGTCTGTTAGCGATCATGAACTCCTAAAAGAAGCTACTCTCTATGTTACCCTGGAACCTTGCAGTCACTATGGAAAAACCCCGCCTTGTACAGATTTAATTATCGCTAAAGGGATTCCAAAAGTAGTCATTGGATGTGTAGATGATAATCCTGAGGTTGCTGGTAAAGGAATATCCAAATTAAAAAAAGCAGGTTGTCAAGTAAAAACTGGGGTTCTCGAAAATGAATGTAAATTTTTGCATAGGCGTTTTTTCACATACTGGAATAAAAAGCGTCCTTATATCATACTTAAATGGGCAGAAACACAAGATCATTTTATTGCTCCTGATAAAAAAAAGAAAATAGCTCCGGTCTGGATCACTAATCTTTATTCCAGACAGTTAGTCCATAAATGGCGTGCTCAGGAACAAGCCATTTTGGTAGGGAGCCATACTGTAAGAGACGATAATCCAAGCCTAAATGTGAGGGACTGGTATGGAACTGATCCTTTAAAATTTATCCTTGGCGGCAGCCTTAATAGCAATTCAGATTTCAAAGTGTTCACTTCTGGTTCAGATTCCGCAATGACTTTTGTGAATCTTAAAGAGCTCATATCATATCTCCACAGTCATGAAATTAACTCTCTTTTAGTTGAAGGAGGTAGCAGAACAATACAATCATTTATTGACAGTGGATTATGGGATGAAGCCAGAGTTTTCGTTGGTAGAAAAAACTTCGGTTCCGGGGTACCTGCACCTCAACTGTCCGTCCCAATAAGTCAAAAAAATAAAATCAGGGAGGATCTTCTTAATTTTTATTACAATGATTAAAAATCTCATTTTTGATTTTGGAGATGTGTTTATCAATTTGGACAAGTCAGGAGCCATACAACACGCTTTAAATTTATTTGGAATAGAATCTTTCAGTGAGGAACTCATAGGGTGTAATGAGCAATTCGAAAAAGGAGATATCAGCAGCGCTGATTTTATCGAGTTCTACCAAAACAAATTTCCACACTGCAACCACGACGATATTGTGTTCGCCTGGAATTTTATTCTCAAAGACTTTCCAACTCATCGTCTGGCATTTTTAAATGATCTGAAATCACAGGGCAGTTACCGACTGTTCTTATTGAGCAATACCAACGAAATACACATTGATTTCATTAAAAACAAATATGATTTTTTTGAGGATTTCAAGTCTTGTTTTGATCAATTCTATCTCTCTCACGAGGTGCGAATGAGAAAACCAAATCGAGAAATATTTGAGTTGGTTTTGCAGGAGAACAGGCTAGATCCTAAGGAGTGCCTATTTATTGACGATACCAAAGAAAATACCGACTCTGCAGATCTATTGGGTATACATACCTGGAACCTAGATCAAACAAAACAGGATGTGGTAGATCTGTTTTTTATTAAATCTGCACTCTTTTGATCTATCTGTTACTTAGTATTCTTTCTTCGACTTGTATCCTCGTCCTTTTCAGACTATTTACAAGTTTCAGGATTGACACAAAACAGGCTATTGTCATAAATTATGTTTCGGCATTTTTGTGTGGTCTGTGGTCCTATGACCCACCCATACATCTCGGTTCAATTATTTCATCCACTTGGTTTTATGGGGCTCTCGCCTTAGGCATTCTTTTCATTACCATCTTTAATCTAATGGCGGTGACAGCACAAAAAAATGGACTGTCAGTTGTATCCGTAGCCAGTAAGATGAGTGTTATCATCCCAATTGTTCTTGGAGTTCTGCTGTATGATGAAGTACTTACTGCTGCCCAGATTTTAGGAATAGGGCTGGCACTAGCGGCTGTTTACCTTGTATCTTTTAAAAAAGGGGAGGCATCAAAAACAAGGAACTCCTTCCTATTTCCTTTTATGGTTTTTCTAGGCTCCGGGATTATTGACAGTAGTTTAAAATACTTCGAAAACTTTCACCTGACCAAGGATTTGATTTCCCTATTCTCTGCTACAATTTTCCTATTTGCAGCTATTTTCGGTGCTATTTGGATATTCGGAATAAAAAAACAAAGGATCGGATCATTTAAAAGAAAAAGTATCATTGCAGGTGCCGTTCTTGGTATAGCTAATTATTATTCTATATACTTTATCATTCAGGCGCTTAAAATTGATTGGTTGAATAGCGCTACCATTTTTACAATAAACAATGTATCCATTGTGGCCATATCGAGTATTTTGGGTTATGCGATTTTTAAGGAATCGATCTCTAAATCAAATCTTGTTGGAATTGTAATAGCCATTCTATCCATTCTTTTAATAAGCCTTAACTCTTGAACAGTTATAAAACAATACTAAAACCGTCTGTATCTGAACCTCTGAAAATAAGAAAGAGTAAATTCATAGGGTTTGCCTTTCCTGTAAATTCTCAAGAGGAGGTGGACGACGCACTATCTTTGCTCAGAGTCAAATACAATGGAGCGTCTCACTGGTGTTTTGCCTATAAGTATGGTATTGTAAATGAGTTTATTAGAACAAACGACGATGGCGAACCCAATAATTCTGCCGGAAAACCGATATTGGGACAAATAGAGGCATTTGACCTATCAAATGTTTTGGTCGTTGTGGTCCGATATTACGGTGGAACCAAACTTGGTGTTGGGGGCTTAATATCTGCCTACAAGGAAACAGCTATGAAGGTGCTTTCAAATTCAAAACTGATAAAAAAAGAGCTTACCAAAACCATAAGTCTGGAATTTAAGTACCAATTGTTAAATACTGCGATGAGATTGGTGAAGCAATATAATCTTACAATTATAAAACAGGAGATGGAAATGAATTGTGTATTAACCTTAAAGGTGCCAAATAAAATTTTTGAAGAGGTGAAAGAAAGATGTGTATCGATATATGAGCTTAAA
Organism: uncultured Winogradskyella sp.; assembly: GCA_963966315.1. Taxonomy (GTDB): domain Bacteria; phylum Bacteroidota; class Bacteroidia; order Flavobacteriales; family Flavobacteriaceae; genus Winogradskyella_A. The sequence goes on from CAWZYX010000005.1 coordinate 56,724, forward strand.
TTTTCGGTATTATGACGATTTATCCTGCAATTGGTCTAAAAGATATTGTGGACAGCGAGTAGGTCGTTTCCGCTGCATATCAATAAAAGCTAAAACCGTGGTACCATTCGCTAATAATTTTTCTTCCGGACCTGATAGTTCATATTCAAATTCTATGGATGCCATTGGCATTTTTTTTAATCGTGTTTTTACTTTAAGAAGGTCATCATAATGTGCTGAATTTTTGTAGTTTATATTCAATGAAATTACCGGCAACATTATGCCTGATTCTTCCATCTGTTTATAGGTCACTCCAAACTGTCTCAGCCACTCTGTTCTACCCACCTCAAAATACTGAGCATAATTGGCGTGGTATACAACACCCATTTGATCGGTTTCCCCATATCTTACGCGGATTTCAGTCTCATTTACATACATATTTGCACCATTATTTTGTTTTTTTTTTCGTATATTGAAGCAGATGAAACATGGGGAAAAATTTCTTAATATTCAATGGAATTTCATTTTTTTTTTAAGAATTTTGTTCACATATTTGTCGCATAGTGAGTTCAAAAAGAGAAGGCTCTGTTCTCTTTTTTTTTGCTAATCTAACTAACAGAAAATTTACATTAACACATGGAGAAAACAGCTCAATCGGTCTGGGGCAATTGCTTGGCATTTATTAAAGACAACATCCAACCACAAGCCTTTAAAACCTGGTTTGAGCCGATTGTAGCAGTAAAACTTACCAATCAAGCGTTAAGCATACAAGTCCCTAGTAAATTTTTTTATGAATGGCTCGAGGAGCATTATGTTAAGATCCTAAAAGTGGCCCTTACCAAAGAATTGGGAGAACAGGCTAAACTTGTTTATGTCATAAAAATGGAAAATACGTATGGCAATAAACAACCCTTTACAGAGAAAATCCCAAGTACCAATCGGTCTCCTGTGAAATCGCAGGATGTTGATGTTCCATTTAATAATAAAAGTCCTGAGTTAAGAAATCCATTTGTCATTCCGGGAATCAGAAATGTTAAGATTGAGTCTCAGCTAAATCCAAGCTACAGTTTTGATAATTTTCTCGAAGGTGATTCTAACCGCCTGGCCAGAAATGCTGGTATAGCAGTAGCTAACAAACCTGGTGGCACCTCATTCAATCCTCTACTTATTTTTGGCGGAGTCGGTTTAGGTAAGACGCACTTGGCCCATGCCATTGGTGTGGATATTAAAGATAAATATCCTGAAAAGACCGTGCTTTACATTTCTGCCGAAAAATTTACACAGCAGTATATAGATTCTGTAAAAAAGAACAATAGAAACGATTTCATTCATTTCTATCAGATCATAGATGTACTTATAATTGATGACGTTCAGTTTTTATCCGGTAAGACTGGTACTCAGGATGTATTTTTTCACATCTTTAATCACCTGCATCAAAACGGGAAGCAAGTAATTCTAACGAGTGACAAAGCACCAGTAGATATGCAGGATATTGAACAGCGTTTATTATCTCGCTTCAAATGGGGATTATCTGCAGAACTTCAAACACCGGATTTTGAGACCAGAGTTTCCATTTTAAAGAACAAACTATACCGGGACGGAGTTGAAATGCCCGAAGATATAGTCGATTACATAGCGAAACATATTAAAACCAATGTGCGTGAATTAGAAGGAGCCATTATATCATTAATCGCTCAGTCCTCATTTAATAAAAAGGAAATTACGCTCAATCTTGCTAAAGATATTGTCGAGAAATTTGTCAAAAATACAAAGCGAGAAGTGTCCATTGATTACATCCAAAAAGTCGTTTCCGACTATTTTCAAATGGACGTGGATACACTCCAATCCAAAACCCGAAAGCGACATATTGTTCAGGCGAGACAACTGGCTATGTTTTTCGCTAAAAAATACACCAAAGCCTCCCTTGCAAGCATTGGTTCGCAAATTGGTAAAAGAGATCATGCAACAGTCCTTCACGCCTGCAAGACAGTGGACAACCTGTCTTCTACAGACAAGCAATTCCGAAAATACGTTGAAGATCTTTCTAAGAAGCTGACACTTTAATTCTCTCATTCATGAAAATTTTAATGGTGTGCCTTGGAAATATTTGCAGGTCGCCATTGGCGCATGGTATTCTTGAGTCAAAATTAGACCCTTCCAGATTTACGGTGGACTCGGCTGGTACTGCCAATTACCACATTGGAGAACCACCTGACGAACGCTCCATAAAAGTTGCCAGTGAGAACAAAATAGACATTAGTCAACAAAGAGGAAGGCAATTTGTTATCAGTGACTTTGATAAATTTGACCAGATATATGCGATGGACCGTGCGAATTTCAAAGACCTTAAGCAAATGGCAAGAAATGAAAAAGATCTGTCAAAACTGTCGTTGTTCATGGACTCACATCCCGATTCACCATTTCAGGAAGTACCGGATCCTTATTATGGAGACATGAGTGATTTTGAACTTGCATTTGATCTAATTGAGTCCACCTGCGAAAGAATCGCTCGAAACCTCTATAGCTTTATTGAAAATCGCAAATGATTATTGCCAGCTATTTATTAGAAGGAAACTAATGGATGTAAACAAAGGAACACTATATCTAATCCCATCACGCCTTGGCGACAACCCGCCTTTAGAGGTGTTGCCTCTCTCGATTAAACGAATTATTGAGCAAGTTGACCACTACATTGTAGAAAATGAAAAAACTGCAAGACGTTTCATTAAGCGTGTCTCCTCAGGAAAAAACCAGAACGCTCTAAAAATAAAGGTCTTGAACAAGTATACCACCCCTGAGGAAACCTTGAGTTATTTAGATCCCTGTGATCAGGGAATGGATATGGGATTGATCTCCGAAGCAGGTTGTCCGGCCATTGCTGACCCGGGATCAGAGATCGTTAAAATTGCTCATCACAAGCAAATCAGGGTGATTCCGCTTGTCGGTCCTTCTTCAATATTTCTTGCCTTGATGAGTTCTGGAATGAACGGTCAGAGTTTTGCATTTAACGGATATTTGCCCATTGATCAAAACGACCGAAAAAGAGAAATTAAAAAACTTGAAAAGCGTTCTAAAGAGTTTGGGCAGACACAGATATTTATTGAAACTCCTTATCGGAATAACCAATTGCTCAACGACCTTATCAAATCCTTAAACCCCATGACCTATCTATGTGTTGCCTGTGATCTAACGCTCCCATCAGAAGAGATATACAGCATGAGCGTACAGGACTGGACACAAAAAAAGTCTTTCGATTTTCACAAAAGACCTTGTATATTTTTACTCTCAAAGGAATGATTAGAATGAAATCCTGGGATTTTTTACCGGCTTTACATGAGACATGTCATAGCCCTGAAACATCTTCATATAAGTGCTAAGATGAGACCCGTAATTATCAGCAAAATCGCTCCTGGTCCCGGAACTCTTTAAAAAATCGATGACATTTCCTGGACCCGCCAGGTGTGCGGCGGCCAGCAGTCCTGATTCTGTGATAAGGATTCCGTTAATTACCTGTCCCTTGTATTCACGAATGTACTTTCTCAAAATCCATTTATTACGCTGCATATTTGCAATAAAGGTCTTTTCCTGAATTTTTGGATTCTGTAAAAATAAATCTGTATTGTACACGCCAAGAAGTTCAAGTGTTTCTTCTCCAAACTGATATTTACCGAGGTATCCAAGCGTATTGATAGAGAAGTAATTCCCCGTGGATTCCTTAAATGCTAGTGCCTCCTTAAATCCATCAAAATCTTTTCTCAACAATGGTAATAACCATTTTTCCTCTCGTTCAAAGCTAGTTATACTCTCTTCCTTCTCCTGCGTTCCTAAATCTGGCAGGGTAAATTGCAGGTCCATACCTTCAGTGGAATATTGATCTTGATCTATAACAGAGTTTGGATATAAAACCAGTGCAAGTGCCAAACAGGCCACAAAAGGGAAAGTAGTATTTTGAATATTATTTGTTTTCACGGCCTTCCAAACATAGGTCCATAAAACCTAATTGGACTGCTAAATTACAACAGGGTTATCCTTAACATTATAATTCTAAAGATAAACGGTAGAAAAAATGGTTAAAAGTACAATGCATGCAGCTTTAAATCTCCATTACTGGTTAATTCTATTGTTGGGGATGGGATTTTTATGAAGTTAAAAACACTGAAGAGGGTTCTTAGTAGGTGTGATTTGGTCTTTATTCGCGTAAGGTCCACATCCAGGCTTAAATAAAACTGGCGGTATGGATTTTGTATTGGTAAATCCGCACCTGAAAAATCTGCATTTAGCATACCTTCTGCCCCATATCCAAAGGCAATATTAAACCACTTAGGAACAGAACTACCGTTTAAAAAGGATGGCACATTCACGCTCAGCCAGTAGGTCTGACCATTGTAATCCTTCAGTAAATTTTCAGCAAGACCTTGACCTAATTGTGCTGGATTAAGAGAGGAAAACTCAGAGCTTTGAAATGAAAATTTAAGGCTTATTCGTTGTTCTTGCCACAGTAACTGCTGACCTACAAAAATCCCTGTACCTAAGGCGTTTGCTGCAATGTCGGACCAGGAAAAACCCCATTCTTCAGAGAAACCATCCATTACCTCTACAAGGCCCAAATAAACAAATCCTAATGAGGCCCCGTAAATAAGACTTTTCTCCTCGTCCACTCCACTCCATTCAAGTAAATCATAACCGTAACGCCCTAGTTGATAAGATGAGAATACATGTCCGTATTTATCCATTCCCAGCCAATCTCCGGAATCATCAACCGTTTTGAAAGATCCCCTTGGGT
>CAWZYX010000006.1:0-52819 GCA_963966315.1 uncultured Winogradskyella sp.
CGACAACAATGCCTCCTGGACCAATGGCGGTTACGATTGGGATCTGGCACCCGGTCAGAACAATATGAATGAGGAATGGTTTGGTATATGCGCCAAGGGTCCGACCAATGACAGGGGGTTGTATGAACTTTATCCAAGGGCTTCATACTATGCCTTAAAAGAAGCGCATAAACTCAATCCTTACGAAGAGGGAATGACCTCGGAGTTTATTGAAAATTATTTTAAGAACATCAACCTCATGGAGGCAGTGCTCAAAGCGCGTGGAGACAAAGCGGCACTTGAGGCAAAAGGTTCAAAAACGCTTGGAATAAGTCAACTCCAAGCTAAATTCACCAGTTTTAACACCGGTGGGGCACTCATCACCACACCCGACAATCCTGATCCTGCAAATCCTGAAGCCTTACCCAATCAACTGGGTTTCGACCATATGCAGTCGTTCTTTATAGGGGTAGAGGCCAATCCGGCGGCGAATCTTCGCGCCGAGGTGGTTATGAACGTGGTTGGAAACGTCGCGCGAAATCCCATCGATGAGATTTTCTACGAATCCATTACCAGACGTGTTGTGGTGGATGATGATACTGATGAGATCGTCAATCAGGGCGATCGGGTCAATTTATACCAGGCAGAATTTGAATGGAATGCCAAGGATTTCGACATCAGAGCGTTTTATCGTACAGGTCACTACCATTGGCAATACGAAGGGGATTTTTTTGGGTTGTATCCCGAAGCCAACTACGGTCCTAATTTAGATATTTATGGCGGTGAAATATTAGGTGCTGAAATTGACGGAAAAGGAGCGATCGAAGGATTAAAAGCAGCTATTGGTCCACAGCTATGGTGGGGGGCCAATCCAACGATGCTGTTCAAATACCAAAAAGAGTTAGGGCATTTCGATATTGCGGCAATTTACAATCGTGACTTTGAGACCGGTTTACAATTTGACGATAGTGGTCGTCGTGTATTAGACCCTAATCAGACCCGAAGTGGTATCATACCACCCTGGCCTACGGAACGGGCAACGCTTGCCGTTAATCGTGAATTCGGGAAATTTGATGTAACTGTTGGAGGGATCTGGGGAGGAAATCCACTGAATGGCAGTTCCTTTCAGGATATAGACGATAATGGAAATGTGGTCGAAGACAAGGTGCAGGCCAGTGACAACTGGGGTGGAAAAGCCAAGATCACCTATGAAGGCGGCAGGTTTAATGTGTACGCTCAGGGAGCCATCAGAGGTATTGTTGCCAATGGTGGTTTTGATGCCACCCAGACCTTTACCGGATGGAAGCTAAAGGACAGTGGTGCAGGCAACGTTAGCAATTTCCTTGCCGGGTTTACTTACTCCTTTGATAACTTCCAGATTGCCCCTAATTTTATGTGGCAGAAACCATTGGTAGCCGCTATGCCAAATGGTGTGGATGCTCCTGGACGCTTGCGGAACTTTATTGATGACCCCTTTGCAGTTCGTGATGGGAATCGGGAGATGACAGCAGGGGAGATCCTGTTTACTTTTGACCCTACTCCAGGGACCTGGTTTTATCAGTGGGATAACGACCGCTCTGAAGATGCTGAATTTGCAATGAACTTAGGATTTGTCTGGAAACACCTCCCTACAACGATGGATGCACATATCGGTTTTGACGCTAATCGTCAATTCTTTGCGTTTCCAAACTCGGCGCCTGCACGACCCATAGTTGGATTAAGTGGTGGTTTATGGGAATTGCATTCAAGAATGGTGTCCAAATTGGGTCCTGATCTGGGACTTATTGGAAATTTCTTCTGGGGTAATGGTCAGGCCAATGGTGATAGTCAGAGACTCATTCATCGTTATGGAGGAGACATCCGAGCTATTTACAAAAAGATGAAACTGGAAACCCACGTTTTGGTGAACGACTGGGGACCTTTTGATTACCACCGGGATTTCAACTTAACTTTTCCCCTACAGCTGATGCTGGATATTTCGACATCTTTTGGCAAACCCGACTGGTTTATTTTGCCTAATACAACGATTGGTCTGAGAGGAACCTGGCGTTCTTTAGACCAGTTTTCAAATCGGTTTGCGCCTACACAGATTCCGCCAAACACCTTTCCTCCAATACCCAATGTTGTGCCTATTGGCTTTGACAATGGCCAGGAATGGGAAATTAGAACCTATATACATATAAATATTGGAAAATAAAGCGATCATGATAAAGAGTAATATTATAAAAGTTCTGAGAAATGCAACTGTGATAGGTGCCTGTTTGGCCATCTTTACCGGTTGTGAGAGAGACCTGTCTGATGATGCCATACTGGCACCTTTTCCTAATATAGCAGATATTTACACCGATAACCCCGTAAATCTTACAGACGAGTTTTTTATTTCGTTTGATCCTGCGGTTGGGGCTAACACCGAAGCTTTTGGTACCGACGATGACGTCTCCTATGTAGGCACTTCCTCTATTCGTTTGGATGTTCCTGCCGATAATGATCCTAACGGTACCTTTGTGGGCGGGATCTTTAGAGACCGCGGTGCCGGAAGAAATTTAACCCAGTACAATGTCCTATCCTTTTGGGCAAAGGCCTCCAGGACGGCTACCTTTGGACCATTTGGATATGGTGTTGATTTTGAGGGTAATCAATTTGCAGCTTCTCGATTCGAGGCCGAATTATCCACAGATTGGCGAAAATATATTGTACCATTTCCCGATCCTTCAAAACTTACCCAGGAATCCGGAATGTTCGTTTTTGCAGCAGGCACTCAGAGCACGGGTGGTGCAGGATATGTGATTTGGATCGACGAATTACGCTTTGAGAACCTGGGAACCGTGGCACAATTGAGGCCTCGAATATTCTCCGGTGAGGACCGGGTCGAGACCGGCTTTATAGGAGGGGCCAGTCAGGTTGCTGGGTTAGGTGCTATCTTCAATGGACCTGATGGTGTAGATATTGATATGGAGCCAGCGCCAGCTTACTTTGAGTTTGCGTCTTCAGATCCGGGTGTTGCTAGCGTGGATGAACAGGGGAGTATTGAGATCATTGGTGTGGGGGAAGCTACCATCACTGCAGTACTAAATGGAGTACAAGCAGCCGGATCCCTCACTTTACAGGTTGAAGGGGAGTTTGTCTCTGCTCCAGTTCCTCCTTCCAGAGATCCTGGAGATGTTATTTCTATTTACAGCGATGCTTATGATGGGGTAACCGGATTAAATTTGGCAGTATTTAATAATCCCGAGATTCAAATAGAGGAATTTACCTTTAATGATGACTCAGCGGTAAGCTATCGCAATCTATCCTTCGTTGGTCAGGGCTGGGATGGTACTTCAAATGTGTCAGGAATGGATTTCCTCCATGTAGATATTCAGGTATCTCAGTCCTTTAACCCCAATACAGATTCTGTGGTTGTTGAGTTGATTGACTTTGGTGCTAATGGTGTAGATGGAGGAGGCGATGATACTGGCGGTGGTTTCCGTGTACAGGGTACTCAGCTGCAGCAAGACCAATGGGTAGGGATCGATATTCCAGTGACCGGATTTAATCTGCCCACCGGTGGTGGATTTCAAGGTTCGCCTAATTTGAACAATATAGCGAGAGTTGTATTTGTAGGTGGAGGAATCTCAAATATAATTGTCGACAATGTTTACTTCTATCGAGATTAATTAATGTGAAAAAGAAAAGAATAAGATGAAACAGTTTTTAAAAATAACAGCAGGATCACTTCTGATATTAACGGGCTTTCTGTTCATTGGCTGTGAAACAGATACAAATCAAACCTTTGCCAAGTTCAACAGACTGGTTTGGGAAGACAATTTTGATGTGGATGGAGAAGTAGACCTTTCTTCCTGGAATTTTGACATCGGGGACGGATCAGATCAAGGACTTCCGGGATGGGGCAATAACGAATTGCAATACTACACCAATCGCCCTGAAAATGTAACGGTAGACAATGGCTTTTTACTAATTACTGCTCGCAAGGAGCAGTTCAACGGTTCTCAGTATACATCTGCCAGGCTGCAGACAAAAGGGAAGATATCACAGCGTTATGGCCGTTTTGAGGCGCGTATGCGATTGCCTTTTGGTCAGGGAATGTGGCCTGCATTCTGGTTGCTGGGAGACGATGGCGATGGAGAAATTTGGCCCAAGATCGGAGAAATAGACATTATGGAGAACACAGGGGATAAGCCTACCGAAGTCTTTGGCACCGTTCACGGACCAGGCTATTCAGGTGGGGAATCCATCTCAAGAACCTTTACTTTAGAGGATGAACGAGTGGATACAGATTTTCACATTTACGGAGTGGAATGGGGTCCCAATTACATCAATTGGTATATCGACGACGTGTTGTACTACCGCGTTACCCCCGAAGATGTTGATGAAGAAACCAATGGTGAGGGGGAATGGGTGTTTAATGACAGGGAATTCTACATCATTTTAAATATTGCCGTGGGAGGAAACTTACCCGGTCCGCCAAATGACAATACCGTATTTCCACAAACCATGCTTGTGGACTATGTGCGCATGTACGCATTTGAATAAACCAAACTCACAAGTTGAACGATAAAACAAGACAAATGAAACACCTAATAAAAGGAATTAATCTCCTTGCTTTGGTCATTTTGGCATTCACATTCTCTGGATGCGAGAAAGATGAAGAGGTCGTACCAAAGTTAGAGGTTATCTTTACAAAGACGATCAATCAGGATACTGGTACGGTAACCTTTATAAATGCCTCCTCCAATGCAGATAGTTTTAACTGGGATTTTGGAGATGGCACTTCTTCAACCGAGATCAATCCTGTAAAAGTGTATGAGACCGGAACTTATACCGTGGTGCTTACCGGGACCAGTTCTTCCGGGGAAAGTAAGACCTATGAGGACGAATTATTTATTCAAGTGCCGGAACCCATAACCCTGCCGATTGATTTTGATAATGATCTGGTCAATTATGAGGTCACCGTTTTTAACGGGGCGAGTTTTGAGATCGTTGAGAACCCTGATACCTCAGGAGCTAACCCCGACTTATCCAATGTGGGAGCAGTTACCAATAGTGGTGCTGCGTTTGAAGGTTTTTTCTTTGATCTTGGCGATCCTTTAGACCTTACAACAGACAAATCGGTGGAGATGAAGTTCTGGTCCACCACTCCTGTACCAGTTCTCCTAAAACTGGAATTAGGAACCGGCGCAGATGTGGAAACAGTTGCCAATCATGGCGGTACAGGATGGGAAACCATTTATTTTACCTTTGATACCTCTTCCAGTTATTCCAGAATGACCTTATTTGTAGATGGTCCCGGAACTACGGCAGGCACCTTTTATCTCGACGATATAGACCAACTCAATACAGGAGATATACCATGTCCATTGACCGATCTGGAACTGCCCATAGATTTCGATTGTAACGGCATTGACTACGAAGCAAAAATTGTAGGCAACGTCAGTTTCACCGTTGTTGATAACCCTGAACAATCCGGGATCAACAACGAGGAAACCAAGGTGGGTCAGATCACGAATACAGGGCAGCAATTTGAAAATGCGTTTTTCAATCTGGATGTACCAGTAGATTTCTCAATGGATACGGGAATCAAACTGAAACTTTTCTCAAACCAGGCTTTACCTGTTTTATTGAAATTTGAGGATGGAACCGAAGCAGATGTGGAAGACGTACAGAACCACGGAGGTTCAGGTTGGGAAGAACTCACCTTTACTCTAAATTCCATGGGGTCCTATAATGATATGATCTTGTTTATTGATGGACCTGGTACAGCAGCTGGAACCTTTTTTGTCGATGATTTTGAGCAGGTTTCAGGGACACCACCACCTCCGCCATTTGATGGGGGGCTCTTGAATAATGGGGGTTTTGATAATGGAAGTGAGTCCTGGACTATTGGAGCTCCAACTGGGGATCCGGTACCAATTGTGAGTGAAGGCGGAAACTCTTATGCACAGTTTAATGTTGAATCGGCAGGTAATCCATTCGATGTAAATATGAGCCAAGTTCTAAATATTATTGATGGTGAAACCTATACCTTGTCCTTTGATGCCTGGACCGATGCAGCAGGTGTTGGAAGGACATTGATTGCAGGTGTGGGCAGAAGCGGCAACCCCGATTTTGCGAATGCCAATACCAATGAAACTCCCGGACTATCAAATCCGGTCCTGTCAACAACCCCTACGCGATTCGAATATACCTTTGAAGCGGTTCCAGGTGCAGCTGACGGTCGTGTTTTGTTTGATATGGGAGCTGAAATAGGACTCGTAAGAATAGATAACGTAAGACTATTACTCGGTGATGGTTCAGGAGGTGGTGGTTGTGACGGAGAACCTGTTGCAGCAACTACCCTGCCAGTAGATTTTGAAGGTTGTGAATCCTTTATCAGCACATTTTCCAGCATCGGTGATGGCGGACTTACAACCAGTTTAGCATCCAATCCGGACCCCTCTGGTATCAATACCTCAGAGAATGTATTACAGGTGGTCAAAGCGGCCAACGTCAATCGATGGGCAGGATTCCAGAATTCCTTCCCGGCTGGTACCATAGACATCACCACCAATACGTTTAAAATAAAAGTGTATTCGTCTATCCCGGACGTTACTTATCGCTTTGAGATAGCATTAGATCCTCAGACCGATCCGGTCACAGGGAACCCTGCTCCGGTCTTTAGACAGGTGTCTGGTGGGGCAAATGAGTGGGTGGAGCTGGAGTTCACATTTGAGAATCTACCGGCAACCCCAACAACCTACAATCAGTTGGTGATCAAGCCGGATAATCCGGAAGGAACAGATGGCGATCTCACCACTGAGGAGCGAGTTTATTATTTTGACGATCTCAGATTAGACTAAACTATTCAGATGTATAGAAAAGGTCGAATCTTGTTTCGGCCTTTTTTCCATATTCAAGCCCTAAGAATTTTAATAAGTAAATAGATCCTTTAATGGAAGACGTGCTAAACGAACAAACAGCAGTAGAATTAAATCAGGTAAAAATAAACGGTGAGCGTTATTTCAAGATCTCCAATAGTGATCACATGCGCCCATTCCTTATGAGTATTGTTAGTGATTCTAACCACTGGATGTTTATTGGAAGTAATGGAGCACTCTCAGCGGGGAGGAAAAACAGCGACCACGCTTTGTTTCCCTATTACACCGATGATAAGATCATCGAGTCCTCTGAGATCACAGGAAGTAAAACCATCATTAGGGTTGAGGCAGAGGAGCAGGTGCAGGTATGGGAACCTTTTTCGTTCAGAACAGAAGATAATTATGAGATATCTCGCCATCTCTACAAAAATTTTCTAGGCAATAAGGTGCGTTTCGAAGAGGTGAACCACGAGCTTGAACTTTCCTTCAGTTACGAATGGAATTCAAGTGATCTGTTTGGTTTTGTGCGCAAAGCTGAGTTAAAGAACCTCAGTGATACTCAAAAAGAGATACAAATACTGGATGGCTTGCAAAATATCATGCCTTCTGCTGTTGGTGAAAACCTTCAGGTTCAGCGCAGTAATCTGGTGGATGCTTACAAGCGAAACGAATTAGTCCCTGAGGTTGGTTTAGGTATTTATGCCTTAAGTGCTGTCATAGTGGACAAGGCCGAACCAAGTGAGGCCTTAAAAGCCAATGTGGCCTGGCATATGGGCTTACCCAATCCAACCTATTTGGTGTCTTCCCTTCAACTAAACCAATTCAGGAAATCAGGTGTTGTGGATCAGGAAGTCGATATCAAAGCTGAAAGGGGAGCTTACCTTGTGGCATCCGAGTTCAAACTCCAGGCTGCTGCGACCTGTAATTGGATCATTGGAGTGAATGTTAACTTGGATCAATCGGCCATATCCATGCTTATTAAAAACTTATCCTCTCCACAATCCTTACAAGCGGCCATAGAAGAAGATGTCCTTAGAGGCTCCCAAAAATTAAAAGAGTTGGTAGCGGCCTCAGATGGAATACAGTATTCTGCGGACCGATTGCGAGATACCCGACACTATTCCAATACCCTTTTTAACATTATGAGAGGTGGGATATTTGATAATAATTATCAGATCGAACGCTGGGATTTTAGAAATTATATCAGGAAAGGGAATAAAGAGGTGTATGGGGAATTCCAGGATTTTATATTTGATCTTCCCGAAGTATTTACCGTTCAGCATCTGATCGATCAGATAGAGGACATTTCAAATATGGATTTTAAGCGATTGTGCTATGAGTATTTACCCTTAAAATTCAGTCGCAGACACGGTGATCCTTCACGCCCGTGGAACCGTTTTTCCATTAACACTCGCAGTGAAATAGACGGCTCTAAAGTGCTGGACTACGAAGGCAACTGGAGAGATATTTTTCAGAATTGGGAGGCCCTTGCGCACGCCTACCCTCCCTTTGTCGAAGGAATGATCCATAAATTCCTTAATGCCACTACTTTTGACGGCTACAATCCCTATCGCATCACAAAAGATGGTTTTGACTGGGAGGTCATAGAGGAACACGACCCCTGGTCATACATAGGCTATTGGGGCGATCATCAGATCATTTATTTGCTTAAGTTTCTGGAGATTATAGAAGGGCGATATCCGGGTCAATTGGCCAACTACTTCAATCAGGACTTCTTTGTATACGCAAATGTTCCCTATAAGATCAAACCTTATAAGGACGTTTTGAAAAACCCAAAAGACACGATCGATTTTGACTATGCCCTGGACCATAACATAAGGGCAGAGCGCAAAAAGATCGGGGCAGACGGGGCCTTAATAAAGGATCAGAACGGACATATTCATCACGTCAATTTCCTCGAGAAAATACTAGCAACTGTTCTCGCGAAGGTCTCTAATTTCATCATTGAAGGAGGTATCTGGATGAATACCCAGCGACCCGAGTGGAATGATGCTAATAATGCGTTGGTAGGGAACGGGGTATCTATGGTAACCCTTTGCTATTTAAGAAGGTTCATCAGATTCATGTCTAATCTTTTAGATCCTTCTGCTATACCAAATGTCAAAGTAAGTGCGGAATTGCTCACGTTTTTCAATCGTATACATGCTGCTCTTGCAGAGAATAAAGCTATTCTTACCCGGGCAGTGAGCGATACAGACAGAAAGCGTGTGCTGGACTTGTTGGGAATGGCAGCATCAGACTATCGATCCTCCATTTACAAAAATGATTTTTCAGGTAAAAAGGAAGATCTTAAGTTGTCTGAGATCAAAGACTTAACGCGTGTTTTATTGGAGTATCTGGATCATTCCATTGCTGCCAATCAACGTGAGGACGGGATGTATCATGCATACAATTTAATGTCAGTGACCAATGAAGGCGTTAGTATTAGTTACTTGGATGAAATGTTGGAAGGTCAGGTAGCCGTTTTAAGCTCTGGTTACCTTTCATCCGATCAGGCACTCAAAGTACTTGATGGGTTGAAGAACAGCACTTTGTTCAGGCCAGACCAGTACAGTTATTTGTTGTATCCGAACAAGGAATTACCCGGGTTTTTAGAACGTAATTCAGTTGATCTTTCAGACCTGCAATCGTCAAAATTACTTTCCCAGCTCATCACTGACGGAGAGCATTCCGTGATTAAGAAAGACGTTTTTGGAGGGATCCATTTCAACGGGAATTTCAATAATATGAAAGACCTGAAAGAAGCCCTGGATACCCTGCGAGATTCAGCATACAAAGACCTGGTCGATGCGGAAGAAGAACTTGTTCTGGGGATATTTGAAAAAGTATTTAATCATAAGGCCTTTACAGGCAGGTCGGGAACCTTTTACGGCTACGAAGGCTTAGGTTCCATTTACTGGCACATGGTCTCTAAATTGCAATTGGCCGTGCTGGAATGTTGTGTGAAAGCCATTGAGAATGGTGAGTCGGAGGTCATTATTGGAAAACTCCTGGAGCACTACTACGAAATCAACGAAGGAATTGGAGTTCACAAGTCACCGTCTTTGTACGGAGCTTTTCCAACAGATCCATACTCACATACTCCTTTTACAAAAGGGGCACAGCAGCCTGGAATGACTGGTCAGGTAAAAGAGGACATCTTGTCCAGAATTGGAGAGCTCGGAGTATTTGTGAAAGACGGACGCATTCATTTTAATCCCACCATGTTAAGGGAGGATGAATTCATCAAAGAAGAAAAAACCTATACTGTTATTGATGTCAATAACCGTGAAAGAAACTATCCTTTGCACGAAGGCATGATGGCCTTTACCTACTGTCAGGTTCCCGTGATCTATAAGCTGAGTTCGTCAGATGCTATTTTGATCGCTGATGCAGATGGAACGGAAAAAAGGGTCGAAGGAACTGCTCTTGACATGGAGACCAGTCAGGAGGTTTTTGATCGAACGGGTACCATAGACCATATAATCGTTGAAATTAACAAAGCAAAACTGAAGTAATGCATTTTAAGGCCAATCCTTTTCTTTTAGTTACGTTGGTACTGTTTACAATGGTAGCATGTAAAGAACAGAGTCAACCTTCAAAAAAAGAGCAAATGAAAACTGAAAAAACAGCTGCAGATATCTTAGGTAATCCTCAATATCAGGCGATATCATATGGAGGTTATCGATTTAAATCTCGCGAAAAGCAACCTTCCATAGCACAGTTAAAGGAAGATTTGTATTTGCTCCATGCCATGGGGATACGTGTTCTAAGGACCTATAATGTTCAGCTTCCCCATGCGAGCAACCTGCTGGAAGCTATCAGACAGATCAGGGCAGAGAAGCCCGATTTTGAGATGTATGTTATGCTTGGGGCATGGATAGATTGTTTAAATGCGTGGACAGACCTTGCACCCAACCACGATCTAGAAAGTCCCGATAATGCAGCGGAGATCGAACGGGCCGTTGCCCTTGCCAATAAGTATCCCGAGATCGTTAAAGTGCTTGCGGTTGGTAACGAGGCCATGGTTAAATGGGCCACCAGCTACTACGTGCAACCCGAAGTGATCCTCAAATGGGTTACTTACTTGCAGGAGCTGAAGAAAGAAGGGAAGCTCCCCAAGGAGCTCTGGATCACCTCTTCAGATGATTACGCCTCCTGGGGCGGTGGCGATGCGTCCTATCACAATGACGACCTCGAAAAACTCATTAAGGCTGTGGATTATATTTCCATGCACACCTATCCTTATCACAACACCCATTACAATCCGGAGTTTTGGTATGTCCCTGAAGCACATGCAGAGATTCCAGACCTTACCAAGATAGAAATGGCCATGGAGCGAAGTCTGCAATTTGCTCAAAAGCAATACGACAGTGTCACCAACTATATGAAGAGTGTTGGTGTGAATAAGCCCGTGCACATCGGTGAAACCGGCTGGGCGAGTGTTTCAAACGGGCAGTACGGACCAAATGGATCAAGAGCTACCGATGAATATAAGCAAGGTCTGTATTACAACCTTATGCGCGACTGGACCAATAAAAACAAGATTTCCTGTTTTTATTTTGAAGCTTTTAACGAACAATGGAAGGATGCGCGGAATTCAAAGGGCTCTGAAAATCACTTTGGGCTATTTACAATCGATGGGAGGGCTAAGTATCCCATCTGGGACCTTGTAGACCAGGGAATATTTGAAGGGTTAACGAGAGACGGAAAACCAATCCGAAAAACCTACAAGGGAAAAAAAGACAGTCTGATGAAGGATGTACTGGAACCACCCTTAAAGACTGCAGTTTTAAACTAATGGAGAACGAATAAATGAGAATTGGTGCGCTTTTCACATGTATAATTATCACCCTTATGCTCATGAGCTGTCAAGAAAGGAGTCAGATGTTGGATGCAACGGTATATGAAACATCAGCTGCCGGTCATCAGCTGACCGAACTACCACCGTCCGAATCGGACAAATCGGAGCTGACGCTGGAAGTCCTTCCCGAGGAAGAATATCAGACCATCACCGGTTTTGGAGGGGCTTTTACCGAAGCATCAGCGCATCTATTGAACAAACTGAGCAGGGCTAATCGCAATAAGATCCTCAAAGCATATTTCAGCGAAGAGGGAGCGAACTACTCACTCACCAGAACCCACATTAATTCCTGTGATTTTTCCCTGTCCAATTACTCCTATGCTCCTGTAGAAAAGGATGTCAACCTCGATCATTTTTCTATTGAGGAGGATAAAAACGACCTTATTCCCATGATCAAAGATGCCATGGCTGTCTCTGAAAATGGTTTTAAAATATTAGCCTCCCCCTGGACAGCCCCACCCTGGATGAAAGATAACAACGATTGGGTTGGGGGGAAACTTCTTCCCAAATACAATGATACCTGGGCCCTGTTTTTTTCAAAATATATTGATGCCTACAAAAAGGAAGGTATCGATATATGGGGCCTCACCGTCATTAATGAACCTTTAGGAAATGGAAATAATTGGGAGAGCATGCATTTCACACCAGAAGAAATGACGGATTTTGTAGTGAACCACCTGGGGCCACAACTGGAAGCTGATGGTAAAGGGGATATTGTAGTGTTGGGTTACGATCAGAATCGTGGAGATCTTGAAGAATGGGTAGATGAGATGTTTAGAGATGAAACCTCCAGAAAGTATATAGACGGGACGGCAATCCACTGGTATGAGAGTACCTACGACTACTTCCCTGAAGAATTGCAGTATGCTCATCGAAAAGCGCCTGATAAGTACTTAATCCAGACCGAGGCTTGTGTAGATGCCGAAGTTCCAAAATGGAAAGACGATGCCTGGTACTGGAGTAAGGAAGCTACCGACTGGGGTTGGGAATGGGCTGCAGAAGATAAAAAATACCTGCACCCTAAATACGCCCCTGTTTTTCGCTACGCCAGAGACATCATTGGCTGCCTGAATAACTGGGTTGACGGCTGGGTAGATTGGAACATGGTTTTAGACCGGCAGGGGGGACCAAATTGGTTCGAAAACTGGTGCGTGGCCCCAATTATAGTTGACCCTGAACAGGACAAGGTCTACATGACCCCTATTTACTACACTTTAGCTCATTTTAGTAAATTCATAAGGCCTAAGGCCAAGATCATCGGTACTACCAGCTCAGCTCCCACGGATCTGATGGTCACTGCTGCTAAAAACCCTGATGGTTCCATTGTGCTGGTGGTCTTTAACGAAACTGAAAAACTACATCACTACACGGTTAAGTTCGGTGATGAAAAGCGAAGTATCAAACTCGATGCTAAGGCCATTCAAACCGTAATCATTCCAAATAAAATTAAACAGACCTCATAATATTAGCGAATTATGTCAAAAATAAAAACAGCAGCTAAAGATAAAGTGCCATTGGGCCAGAAGCTGGCTTTTGGTTCCGGGCACTTTGTACTTAATTTATTACCCGGTGCGCTAGGGTTTTTTATGTTCTTCTTGCTTACCGCATTTGGAATGGACCCTTTATATGCGGGAATCCTGGGTGCGCTCCCGCGATTGTTCGACGCCTTGTCCGATCCAATCATGGGTTTTATCTCCGACAATACAAAATCTAAATGGGGAAGACGCAGGCCCTATATTATGGTTGGTGCCGTACTTAGCGCCATATTTTTTGCATTGTCCTGGCAGATGTATCCAGAAAATTCACAGATGTACAATTTCTGGTATTTTTTAACACTCTCCATCCTCTTTTTAGCCGGAAACACCATGTACGCGACGCCGTTGGTGGGTCTTGGTTATGAAATGACCTCAGACTATAATGAACGGACACGACTGATGGCTTTTTCCAATACGATGGGTCAAATTGCCTGGATGATCGTCCCCTGGTTTTGGGTGATCATTGCCGACCCGCAGGTTTATGAAACCCAGGATCAGGGGGTAAGGCATTTATCCATGATCGTTGGGGGTATTTGTGTAGTACTGGGAATATTACCGGCCATCTTTTGTCATGGTATCGACTCCGCTCATATGGAAAACAGAAAGGAGATCAATTTTAAGTCTCTGGCCAGTAATTTAAAGGAGCTTTGGAAAGGTATTGTTCAGGTCTCAAAAAACAAACCTTTTATGAAGTTGTGTGGTGCCACTTTCTTAGTGTTTAATGGTTTTCAAATGGTTGCAGCCTTTAGCGTTTACATTATTGTATTTTACATGTATAACGGAAGCTATGAAAATGCAGGCACCTGGCCTGCATGGTTTTCAACCATAACCGCTGTCGCTACCGCCTTCCTGGTGATACCTATTATATCAAAAATGGCAGATGCCTGGGGAAAGCGGAAGGCCTTTATCATTTCTACTGTGATCTCCATTATTGGCTACATTTTAAAATGGTGGGGCTTTAACAACGACTTGAATCAGGAGTTTAATCAGACTTCTTTAGGACAATCCCTTAATCAAGGGATGGCGTCCATTTTTGAAGCCATGAACCCGGCATTGGAAAGTATTGGTATGACCTGGTTCAGTATCGATACCAGTCAGGGATCCCCATGGCTGATTTTTATTCCCATTCCATTTATGGCCTTTGGCCTTGGGGGCTTGTTTACTCTGATGATGAGTATGACCGCCGATGTATGTGATCTGGACGAGCTCAACAATGGTATGCCTCGTAAGGAAGGAACCTTTGGAGCCATTTACTGGTGGATGGTAAAAATAGGACAGTCCATCGCACTCTTTCTTGGTGGTCTCGTGTTGAAGATGGTGGGCTTTATCTCTGATGCACCTACCCAAACGGCCGAAACCATGCACAGCTTGCGAATAGCCGACATCATTATTCCATCGGCAACAGCCGCTCTGGCTATTCTGATCATGTGGAAATACAGCCTGAATGAAACTAGAGCGAGAGAGATCAAAGCAGAATTGGTAAAACGTAGAGGAGAATTATAATTAAAAATAGAAATAAATGTCATATCGATACGATCGTTTTTTTAACGAAGAAGTTTTAAAATTTAAACAACAGGGAAGTTTAGATTTTTCAGGGTACTCCTTTGAGGAACTCAAGGCCCTATGGAAAAAGACACTGGAATCCGGAATGCACGGAATCTGTTTCAGTATGTATGAGGATGGCCAGGGTCCTGGAGATCACATTTCAGAGGCTCAGGTGGAACGAAGGATTAAAATCTTAAAACCTTACACCCAATGGGTACGCTCTTTTTCCTGTATTGAAGGAAATGAGTGTGTGCCGAGGATGGCCCACAAACATGGGTTGAAGACATTGGTCGGTGCCTGGCTGGGTTCAGATATGGAGGATAACGAAAAGGAAATTGCCGGCTTGATTGAGCTGGCCAATGAAGGTGTGGTGGACATAGCCGCGGTAGGTAATGAGGTCTTATACAGAAACGACCTCAGTCTTGAACAGTTACTTGAGTACATGAGTCGGGTGCGTGAAGCCATACCCGATCATATTCCAATAGGTTATGTGGATGCCTACTATGAATTTTCAAGTCACCCTGAGCTGGTAGATGCCAGCGATGTTATTTTAAGCAACTGTTATCCCTTCTGGGAGGGCTGTCCCATTGACTATTCGCTCAACCACATGCAGAGCATGTTCGCTCAGGCGGTGGGAGCAGGCAAAGGAAAAAAGGTGATCATTACCGAAACCGGATGGCCTAACAAAGGAGAGGCCTTAAGAAGCTCGGAGCCTTCAGATGTAAACGCTATGAAGTACTTTATCAATGCACAGGCCTGGTCCAAAGCCGATGATATTGAGATCTTTTATTTCTCTTCCTTTGATGAGTCCTGGAAGGTGGGTGCCGAAGGCGATGTAGGGGCCTATTGGGGGCTGTGGGATAAACATGAGAACCTTAAATTTTAAATATCCTGACTCGGACGTATTGGTAAGACCAAGAAAAGTCAGCACTTTGCCCGATTAAACAGGGTTTACTGCAAATGTTGCTTGTAGTGGCCATGTTTGGGTTAAAATGCGTGTAAAAATCGAGAAATAATTGTATTTTGAAGCTGTAATGAAATAACTAAATAAACATTTACTTAAATCTTAGACTTTATGAAGAAAATTACTCTTGCTTTGATAGCATTAACGTTTGCGTCCTTGAGCTCTGCTCAGGTTTTAAGAGACTACACGTTTCCTGACGCAAGCTCTGTTACGGCCAATCAGATACAGATTACAACGCCAGCTACTCCGGTAGCTTTTGATAACGTAGAATTGATTGCAAACGCCAATGATCCAGAAGCATCATTTAGCTACAATGCTAATGGTAATGGAACGGGTGCTCTTGAATTATCAGCTGTAAATCCAAATGATGCCGGAAAGAACTATTCGTGGAGAATTAATGCTTCAAATTTAAACTATGACGGGGCTACTAGTTTTACCGTTTCCTTTGATATTAGGAGGGTTGGTGCTCTGGTTGGAACCAATTTGTTCGCACAGGTCATATATCCTTTGGTTGGAACCGATGGCTCCGGAACTGTGGCTCGAAATAATATCGAGGCACAATTGGTTAGTGAAGATTATGTGAACATAAGCATAGAAATAGACGATGCAAATTTTGCTCCTGACGAGGAAGTTCTTTTGATTGATTTTGGTTTGGCTGTCGGTGCTGTTGTAGATTTTGGTGGGACAGTATTAGTGGATAATATCACCATCACAAAACCCGATACTAATGCAGATGCAACATTATCTGACCTAACTTTAGATGGTGTAACTATTGCTGGGTTCTCTCCTGGAACAGTTACTTATGATGTAGAATTACCTACTGGAACCACAACTGCTCCAACAGTAGGGGCCGTTGCTACACAGGCAGGTAATGGATCTTCTGCTATTAATATTACGCAGGCTCCTGGGGTTCCTGGTTCAGCAACTGTTGATGTGACTGCACCAAATGGAACGGATATGTTGACTTACACAGTGAATTTTACTGAAGAAGTAGTTTCGCCTGGGGACCCTACAATAGACGCAGGTGTACCTTCTTTTGATAATACAGATGATTATTCCTCAGTATTTTCAAGTCTAGGCGATGCTATAGGGCTTGTTCCTTCGGCTTTTGCTGGTGCAACCCAAGAGACGATTCAAATTAATGGGAATGATACCAAAAAATTTACTGTCACAAATCCGGGTGGAGGGGCACAGTTTGCCTTTGCTCCAATTGATCTGGCAGCGGGTGGTTACACACATGTATATTTCGATTGGTACTTCGTAGGAGAAACCGGTTCGGGTAGGCAGATTAATTTAAATGTTCAGGGAGGCGGTGCGAACATTATCGGGATTATTCCAATAGCTGATGGTTCAGCTGCAAATCAATGGAATTCTTACGATGTGGCCCTTGCCGATATGACTAATGGAACAGATCCTCAGAATGCTATAAGCCAGGTCCAATTTACAGGCGCTGGAGGTTCAGATCCTTTTGGTAATATTTACATTGATAATGTACTGTTCTACAAAGCAGGTGCTCTGAGTAGCCAGGATTTTGTGTTAAGTGAATTTTCTGTTAGACCAAATCCTTCTTCAACAACCTGGATTGTTAAAGGGCAGAGCCAGATCAGTACCATTGAGGTATTTGATATCTTAGGTAAAAATGTGTTGAACCTTCGACCAAATGCGATGGAAGTAGAGCTCGATGCTTCCAACCTTAAATCCGGTTTGTACTTAGCTAGAATTTCCAGTGATCAAGGAACAAGAACTATAAAATTGATCAAGAATTAATTCTTAATAATTTAGAAAAAAGAGTGCTCTGGTAGTGCTCTTTTTTTTTGAACATCTGCGATCTACGATACCTCTCACAAATAAATGTTTGAGTTTTTGATTTATCTGGTAAGTTATTATATTTTTACGGTATTATTATTATGAATTGATTAACTATCTGAATATGAAAAAAATTACTTTCCTTTTCACTATTTGTTTAACGGCCATATCCTTCTCTCAAAATACTGTTACGGTGGATGGTGCTGCAACATGGAATGGGTTCATCAATGCATTTAATTTGGATGATAGTTTTGCATTTAATTTTGCCTATCCGGTTGAAGATCTTAAAGCCACAATTAGTGCGAGTTCCGTTGAGCTAGCTCCAAATTTTGCTATTTGGGATGCTGAGGCCAATAATTCTGCCTGGTTTGACAATCCGGGGAATCCACCTAGTAATCCAAATAAGTATGTTGAGGCCATATCTTTTGTAGAAGATAACAGTCTAGCGGGCTCCGATTTGACTTTTATTGGAACTGTATCAGCTTTTTCACTGGACAATTCTTATGAAGCAGTTGCTTTTATAAAGGCTCTGGATCCAAATAATGGTTTTGCGACGGTTGTGAATGAAACAGCTGTATTAACCGCAACAGGTGACTTTACCGTCTCTGCTAGTGCCGCTCAGTTACAGAATGGTTTGGTTATTCAGTATGGCTTCACAGTTACAGGACTCATTGCAGATCCTGCTGAGGAGGCCAATTTAGGGACTGTTACGGTCGATGCAAGAACACTTAGTGTAGCTGGTTTAAATCGTTCTGAATTTAAAGTAAGTCCTAATCCATCAGACGATGTATGGAATATCAACGGAACTACTCTTATTAGTGAAGTTCAAGTTTTCGATGTCCTGGGGAAGAATGTATTATCAATTCAACCTAATCAGACTTCTACAGAAATTAATGCTTCCAACCTTAAATCCGGTTTGTACTTAGCCAGAATTTCAAGTACACAGGGAACTAATACCATTAAACTGATCAAAAACTAAAGGACAGATTTAAGATTTAATATGAAAAGAGCGCTTTTTGAGCGCTCTTTTTTTTAATTTTAGTTGATGGTTACCTTAAAAGAGCTTGCAAGAATCCTCAATGTTTCGGTATCGACCGTCTCCAAAGCGTTGAATGATAGTCCGGAGATAGGTGAGCGCACAAAGAAGCGCATTGTGGAGTTGGCCAAAGAACTCAACTACCGGCCCAATCGAATTGCCCAGCAGCTCAAATCAAACCGTACCAAGACCATTGGTGTGATCATACCCTCGGTGCTCAATCCTTTTTTTGCGGAGGTACTTCATGGGATTGAACAGGAGGCAGCTGATAAAAATTACGATATCATCGTCTGTTTGTCTGATGAATCTCTCGATAAGGAAATTCGAAGTATAGAACTGTTGTCCAATGGCAGCGTGGATGGTTTTGTTATTGCGCTCTCCCAGGAAACGCAAACCCGTGATTACAGCAAACATCTGTTCGAGCTCAAACTACAAAACATTCCTGTGGTTTATTTCGATCGCTCCATTCCTTCTTTAAAAGGACATTACGTGTTGGTAGACGACTACCAGTGTATGTATGATGTAGTGATCTATCTCGTAGAAAAAGAGAGGCGTAAGAAAATGGTGTTGCTTAGTAATATTGAAGACCTCAGTGTGGGAAAGCGCAGGATCGAAGGTTTTGAGGAAGCACTTAAAGCGAATGATCTGAAGGGGCATGTCTTAAGACTTAGTGGCGATACGGATATACGACAGAGTATTCAGAAGTTCTTAGGAGCACATCCCCATACCGACGCAGTGATCTCTATCGATCACATCACGGGGGTCGTTGCATTAAACTGTTTAAAAGAAAGCAACAGAAAGGTTCCTGATGACGTATCGGTGGTTGGTTTTGGAAGTCCTACCACCCAAATATTAACCAGCCCCGAGCTGGCCGTCATTTATCAAAAGGCCACCGATATGGGTAAAAAAAGTATGGACCTACTGGACTCCCTGCTCACAACGGATGTCGCCTCTCGTAAAAAGCAATCCATCAACAGATTAAAAAGTGAGCTGCTAAAAGGCCAGACCCTCCTCTAAAAAGTGTTTCTCTAGATCACCGACATGATCTTTTCCACAGCGCCAGATCGTTCCTCAATAAATTTAAAGTTGATGGAACCCATGTGGTCGATCTTCGACTGATCGACCAGTAAATTGGTCAGTTCTGCATTGAAGTCCAATGAACTGCTCACCGAACATACACCTCCTAATTCAACTAAGGCTACGGCCTCAGGGAATCTCTGGTAATTTTGTCCAATAAATACTGGAATACCAAAAACTGCAGGCTCCAGTATATTGTGCAAGCCCGTATGCCCTGCAGCACCTCCCACATAAGCAATATCGCCGTAGGAGTAAGCTTTGCTAAGATATCCGATCGTGTCCATGATAAACACCTCTGCCGCTTTCAGGTCCTGATCGTTCACGCTATCCAGTTGGCTATAGGTAACCATGGGTCTGTTGATCTTCTTTTTCAGTCGAAGAGTGGTTCTCTCGGTGACCTCGTGAGGGGCAATAATGAACTTAAGGTCCTTGAATGAATGCTCATTGATAAACGACATAAACAAGGCCTCATCTTCCGCCCAGGAACTTCCAAATAGGACGGTGCGTTGTTCGTTTTTGAAGGTTTCGAGAAAAGGAAGAGAGTTGTTCATTTGAAGCTGTGCATAAACCCGATCAAATCGAGTATCTCCTGCATGCGAAACCGAAGTCAATCCAATGCTATTCAAGAGCTGCTCCGATTCCTTATTTTGGGTAAAAATATGTGTGAACGTGCTGAGTCCCTTACGCATCATGCCACCGTACCATTTAAAATAAGGCTGGCTGGGCCTGAATAAGGCCGAGATAAGATAGCAACTTGAGGTAGATCCCCTCAGAGCCCTTAAAAAATTGGGCCAAAGATCATATTTGGTAAAGACGCAGATATCGGGTGCTACAAGCTTCACAAAGTGTTGCGCATTGGCGGGCGTATCTAAAGGAAGGTAAACAACAACATCTGCGATCGATCCCTCTTTTTTATGCTCATAACCTGAAGGAGAAAAAAAGCTTAAAACAATCTGATGTTCTGGATAGCGCTTTTTTAAGGCTTCAAAAACGGGTAGCCCTTGTTCGTATTCCCCTAAAGAGGCGCAGTGAAACCACATCCTTGCCAAATCAGGGGCTAGGTCCTCTTCTAAGACCTGAAAGGTTTCTTTTCTGCCGGCAACCCCAAGTCTGATTTTAGGGTTAAAGATGGCGATCACTTTTAGAGCAGCACTAAGGAGGTAAATACCAAGGCTATACAGAAATCTCAAAACAGATGATTTGTGCTAAAATACAGTACTTTAATGTATTTCCATTGCTGCTCGACTGACATTTTTGTATTTTCGTTATCACCTTAAACAGCAGGTTTCGACCGGCAATTTAATATCGAACATGAAAAAAATCCAAATGGTTGACCTTCAGGGTCAGTATGCAAAAATAAAGGATGTTGTGGACCCTTCCATTGAGGAAGTGCTGGACAGCGCCGCCTTTATCAACGGGCCAAAGGTACACCAGTTTCAAAAAAACCTCGAGCAGTACCTTGGTGTTAAACACGTCATTCCCTGTGCCAATGGTACAGATGCCCTTCAGATCTGTATGATGGGGCTTGGTCTTCAACCCGGTGACGAGGTCATTACCGCAGACTTTACCTTTGCTGCAACCGTTGAGGTGATCGCCCTGCTGCAACTGACACCGGTTTTGGTGGATGTAGATCCCGTGACCTTTAATATTGATATAGATGCCGTTAAAAGGGCCATAACGCCAAAGACCAAAGCCATTGTTCCGGTTCATCTTTTTGGATTGTCCGCAGATATGGACCCCCTCATGGAGCTGGCCAGAAAGCACAACCTGTTTGTTATTGAGGACAACGCCCAGGGAATTGGAGCAAACTATACACACAATGATGGTAGTAAAACCAAAACGGGGGTCCTAGGCCATGCAGCATCGACCTCATTTTTCCCTTCCAAAAATCTGGGGTGCTATGGCGATGGAGGTGCTATTTTCACCAATGATGATGAGCTTGCACATACCATTAGAGGTATTGTTAACCATGGAATGTACGAGCGCTACCATCATGATGTGGTTGGTGTAAATTCGAGATTGGACTCTATTCAGGCCGCAGTTCTCGATGCTAAACTTCAGCACCTGGATGCTTACAATAGCGAACGCCGAAAAGCTGCACGGGCATACAATGCGGCCTTCAAAGACCATCCAAAAATCACCATTCCTTCAGGAAGAAAAGAATGCGATGGTATCTGCAGTACCTGCGACTGCCATGTTTTTCACCAGTACACATTGGTGTTGAAGGATGTGGACAGAAACGCACTGGTTGCCCATTTAAATGCCAATGGGATTCCCTGTGGGGTTTACTATCCTATCCCGCTGCACCTGCAAAAGGCGTATCGCGATGAACGTTATAACGAGAGCGATTTTAAAGTGACCAATCAATTGGTGGATGAGGTCATTTCTCTGCCCATGCATACCGAATTGGATGAAGAGCAAATAGAATTCATCACAAAAACAGTTTTAGACTTTATAGATTCGTAAAAAGCCTATGAAAGTATTAGTGACCGGAGGACTCGGTTTTATAGGTTCTCATACCGTCGTAGAGCTGCAAAAAAAAGACTACGAAGTACTCATTATTGATAATCTCGAAAATTCAACCATCGATGTCCTGGATGGGATCACAAGGATCACCGGCAGAAAACCACAGTTTTTTCAGATCGATCTCAAAGACAAAAAAAGTGTTCACGATTTTTTTGCAACGCATCAGGACCTGGATGGGATCATACACTTTGCTGCCAACAAGGCTGTGGGAGAAAGTGTTGAGCAGCCACTAAAATACTACCGCAATAACATTAATTCCCTGGTGTACCTGCTTGAAGAGATCGAACTATTGAAAAGTAAGAATTTTATCTTCAGTTCATCGTGTACGGTTTATGGGGAATCCGATGAGTTGCCAATCACTGAGAACGCACCGGTGAAACCCGCGGCATCGCCTTACGGGAACACCAAGCAAATAGGCGAAGAGATCATTAGAGATGTTTGTAAGATCGATAGTGGGTTCAAGGCCATTTCCCTTCGTTATTTTAACCCTATAGGTGCTCACGAGTCGGCAGAAATTGGAGAACTACCTATTGGCGTTCCTCAGAACCTGGTCCCATATATTACCCAGACAGCTATCGGATTACGGGAACAACTCAGTGTTTTTGGCGGCGACTATCCAACCCCTGACGGAACATGTATCAGGGATTATATTCATGTTGTAGACCTGGCCAAAGCGCATGTGGTAGCTTTGAACAGATTGCTGGAAGGCCGGCAGGAACAGAATTATGAACTCTTCAATCTGGGAACTGGGAAAGGAAGTTCTGTTCTGGAGGTTATTGAATCCTTTGAACGGGTCTCCGAATTAAAGCTACCTTATAAAATTACAGATAGAAGACCGGGAGATGTGGTCGCAGCATATGCTGAAACCTCCAAAGCAAAGGAGGTTCTTGGCTGGCAAACCGAGTTGACCCTCGACCAGGCTATGGCCTCAGCCTGGAAGTGGGAACAGAAAATTAGAAAATAACAACCAATTCAGAAACAAATGAAGTTTTTTACACAGCTCCTTGCCTTGTGTTCTTTTATGGGCATTTGGGCACAACAGACCTATCTCCATTGTGGTCAATTAATAGATACAGAATCGGGTAAGGTTCTAAAGGAACAAACAATTATTATCAATGATAAAATGATTGTTTCGGTAGAAAAGGGGTTTCTGACCCCCGACTCAAAGGATGACCGGGTCATTGATCTAAGATCCAAAACAGTTTTACCGGGCTTGATCGATATGCATGTGCATATAGAAGAGCAGTTTAGTCCCAATACGAGATTGGAAGGTTATATCCTGAACGAGGCGGACGTTGCCTTAAATGCAGTTGGTTACGCAAGAGCCACCTTGATGGCAGGGTTTACAACCGTAAGGGACCTTGGAGGTAGTGGTGTGAACATATCGGTAAGAAATAGCATTAATAGTGGCAAAATAGTAGGGCCAAGAATATTTACAGCTGGTCAGTTCATAGCGTCAACCGGTGGCCATGGAGATCCTACCAATGGTGCTAATCGTCGCCTCATTGGTGATCCCGGTCCCAAAGAAGGTGTTGTCAATAGCATAGATGATGCTAAAAAAGCGGTCAGGCAACGCTATAAAAACGGGGCAGACCTTATTAAAATTACGGCTACTGGAGGGGTTTTAAGTGTGGCTAAAAGCGGTGATAATCCTCAGTTCACAATTGAAGAGATAGAGGAGATCTGTAAGACGGCTAAAGACTATGGTATGCATGTGGCTGCGCACGCTCATGGGGACTTGGGGATGCAAAGGGCTGTTATTGGAGGCGTTAAGACCATAGAGCACGGAACCTATATGAGTGAAGAAACAATGAACCTCATGATTGAGCGCAATGCCTATCTGGTGCCTACGATCACAGCAGGTAAGGAAGTGGAAGAAAAGGCGAAAGTAGCTGGGTTTTATCCTGAAATTGTAGTTCCTAAAGCCCTTGCCGTAGGCCCCCAAATACAGGGTACCTTTAGCAAAGCCTATAAAAAAGGAGTTCCTATTGCCTTCGGAACAGATGCAGGGGTTTTTAAGCATGGTGACAACGGTAAAGAATTTCGTTTTATGGTAGAGGCAGGAATGCCTGAAATGGAGGCAATTCAAAGTGCTACACTTACCAATGCCATGCTACTCCATATGGACGATCGGTTGGGTCAGATAAAAGAAGGCTTTATCGCAGATATCATCGCAGTGGATGAGGATCCTACATTGACTATAGAGTCTCTGGAAAGGGTTAGCTTTGTTATGAAAGAAGGTCAAGTTTATAAAAACTAACCAATAGGGTCGTAAAGCCAATTGATTTAAGGCTCTTCGGTTTGGAGTTTCTTCTTTTTATTCGAGGTAAAACTGGCAACTACCAGCATGATCATTCCCGTTGTTACCGAAACATCGGCAAAATTGAAGATACCGGTTTTAAAGATCCCTCCCAGATCAATGAAAAAGAAATCGGTGACCGAACCAAGAACGATTCTGTCAAAAACATTGGCAATGCCACCACCGATAATACAGCAAAAGGCAATAAGGCTCATCTTGTCCAGGTCTTTGTGGGTTAAAATATAGTAGGCCACATAACCCAGAACAATGATTGGCAGGATCAGTAAAAAGATCAATCGAAGGGTGGGGTTAAGATCAGAACCCATGCCCAGGAATGCCCCTTTGTTTTCTACATATTGCATGATAAAGGAATCTCCAATGATGGATTTGGTTTGGCCGTAGGCAAAATTAGCGCGTACCCATACTTTTGAGATTTGGTCAACAGCGATGTTCAGGACAACAAGAAGCCCTATAAAAACAGTTCTCTTCAAAATAATAAGATTAAGATTCTACTTGAGCAGACCTCACTTCTGCTGAGCGGTCAATTTTTTTAACCAGTCCCTGTAATACTTTCCCCGGACCTACCTCTGTGAAGAGGGTGGCGCCATCGTTGATCATTGCCTGAACCGACTGCGTCCAGCGCACCGGAGCCGTTAGCTGACTGATGAGGTTGGTTTTGATGGTTTCAGGGTCGGAGACTGCCGAAGCCGAGACATTCTGGTAAATGGCACACTTCGGATCACTAAACTTTGTGGAACTGATGGCTGAGGCCAGTTCTTCTCGAGCAGGCTCCATAAGTGGCGAGTGAAAGGCACCACCAACAGGAAGAACGAGAGCTCTTCTTGCACCCTGCTCTTTTAGTGCTTCGCAGGCAGCGTTAATGGCATCAACCTCTCCTGAGATAACCAGTTGTCCCGGACAGTTGTAATTGGCTGCAACGACTATTCCATCAGTATTGGAACAAACCTCTTCCACCAGCTTGTCTTCCAGTCCTAATACCGCTGCCATGGTACCCGGTTTTAATTCACATGCCTTTTGCATGGCAAGGGCTCTTTTGGAAACCAGACGCAGCCCATCTTCAAAAGACAGGGTCCCATTGGCTACCAAAGCAGAAAACTCTCCTAATGAGTGACCTGCTACCATCTCGGGCTCAAAGTCATCGCCAAGTACCTTGGCAAGGATCACCGAATGTAAAAATATCGCTGGTTGCGTTACTTTGGTCTCCTTTAGATCATCGGCAGAGCCTTCAAACATGATGTCGGTGATGTTAAACCCAAGAATCTCATTTGCGTTTTCAAATAGTTCCTGAGCCAGGGGAAACTGCTCGTACAGATCAAGTCCCATACCCGAATACTGGGCTCCTTGCCCCGGAAATATATATGCCTTCATAAATTTATTTTTTCTCCTGCGTAAAAATAGAAATAAAAAACATCTACACCTATCGTCTTTCGTAGGTTATGAATGAGAAGGGGTACTTATGCTTATCATCGGCGTCGTGAGTGAGCCGTTGCACCTCTTTCCATTCAGAGGATTCGATCTTTGGAAAAAAGGTGTCTGCCTCGGGGAAGGTCTCGTGCACTCTGGTGAGTTCAATCTTTTTTACTAAAGGCATGGCCTGTTTGTAGATCTCACCACCGCCAATAATAAAAGGTTGCTCATCATTTTCCACCATAGCGATGGCAGCCTCTATGGAGTCAGCAACCTTTACTCCATCAGGAGCCTTGTAATTCTTATTTCTGGTCACCACGATGTGAGTTCTGTTGGGAAGTGGTTTTGGAAAACTTTCAAATGTCTTTCGGCCCATGATAAGATGGTGGCCGTTGGTCAGTGATTTAAAACGCCTGAGGTCATCGCTTAAATGCCAGATGAGGTCATTGTCTTTTCCAATAGAGTTATCTTCTCCGACAGCTGCGATAAGTGTAAGATCAAATGCCCTGGAACCTCCATCTTTTAAGGTCTTCTGCTCATTGTGGAATTCAGACTCGGCAATTTTTTTAGCCTCCTTTTCCAGTCCGGCTTTTATTTTATCGATATGTGATCGTTGTTTAGCAACCAGTTTTTCAAGTTGTTTCTTCTCCCAATCTTTTCCCATAAAACGATTGGTCACATAAACCTTGATGAAATGGTAGGTTAACAGAACCAACCACAAAATGATGATGGGAACAAACCATTGCACACCAAACAGCATAATATCTTCACCAATACCAAGTACGGTGTTGGCAATGATTAAAAAGATAGAGCCAATTAAAAAGAGGATGAAATGCGTGTAAAGCCCCTTCTTCTGCTTGATTCTTTTTTGAGCGTTTTTAATTAGTTCCAGTTGCTCCTGATCAATTTGTGGGGTTGTCTTTTTTCGTCCAAACATGATGAGTGATTTGGTCTTAAAGGTAAGTTATTTTTACTAAAACGATATAGTTGATAAGGACCTGTTCATCAGTCCATATTACGCAAACGATATAGTTGAAAATCAACGAGAAAGCGAAGGTTTTATACCTGAAAATACTACAAAAATCAAGAGTGTTTTTTAGCAGGTTTAAATTAAAGTAACAGCAATTTTACCAAAATGATAATTCTTTGATTTTAAAGAGACTATTGTATTTGGACTGTGCAATTCTTTTATACTTTTGACCCGTAATTAAATCGATTATTATGGCAATTAAAAAGCAGTATTTAAAGTCTAAGCCCGTTTGTAAAGTGACCTTTTCAGTTCCTGCTGAGGAGGCCAGCAATGTTGCTGTTGTTGGAACATTTAACGATTGGAATACTGAAGCTACAGAATTAAAAAAATTAAAGAATGGCACGTTTAAAGGCACCGTGGATTTGGCCAGCGATGCTTCTTACGAATTCAGATATGTAGTGGATGGTAATTACATCAACGATGAGCAGGCAGATGCTTATGCGTGGAATGACTTTGCAGCGGCAGAAAACGGAGTATTGAATCTCTAATCAACAGCTCCAAAAATGTATTAAGCGCTCATGTGTGATCACATGGGCGTTTTTTATTTTCTGATGAATGCAATTTGCTTTTCTCCCGAACGGCTCGTCAGAGATAGAAAGTAAATTCCAGGAGAAAGACTATTCACGCTGATGCGATTGTGTTGAACTGTACCTGTTTTGATCAGTTTCCCCTGCACATTGTATATGACGTAATTTGTAATTGGTTGATTCAAATTCCTGATGTTCAACCAGTCAGTGGCCGGGTTGGGATAAAGACTTACAGATTCAAAAGACACACTGTTTATGGAAAGGGCTTCACTCACAATTCCTTCATACATTCCATTACCGTGTGTTCCGATTAAAAAATGACGATCACTGCTTCTGTATTCCAGATCACTGATGAGCGCTAAACCAATACCCTCTGAAGCCTCGAGTGTCCAGTCTGTGGTCTGCGGGTCAGGTGAGCTGTATAGCCCGCGTGCCGTTCCCACCAGAAAGAGGGGTTGCCCGGACGCATCTTCAATGATGAGAGCCGATCTGATTGAAAATGCAGATAAATTGCGTTCTACCAGCGACCAGACAGGATTGGCGTCGGTGGCATTGGTGGTTAGAAAAATACTTTCATTACCATAGTTGGAATAAGTAGCTAATACAATATCCTTATTGGATGGGTGCACTGCCAGACCGGTGACGATAGATGGAAAACCAATAGCTGCACCTTGCGGGGTGATATCTACGGCACTGGCAATGGAAGTAACGTTTCTGGGATCGTCAAGCCTGTAGATCCTACCTTCATCACCACCCATAAGGAGGTAGCTTGAGGCGTTGTATGGACCAGGAGATGTTGAGAAACGCTGAAAAAAATCATTGGATCCCAACAAGGCTGTGCTGCCCAGATCCGACCAGGTAGAAGGCGTTACCGAACTCGAATTGGTGGTTCGGTACAATCTGTTTTCTCCGGCATAGTACATCACTTCGTTATTACTTTTGTCCATATAGAAATAAGTGACAAACTGGCTTGATGAATTAAGGGGTGTAATTTCTTCATAAGCCGTACAGACCCTGTAAATGGTCCCGTTCTGTACACCCATAAAATAGCTCGGCTCCCCTCCGCATCCACTTCTGGAAATGGCAACGGCTACCCCGTCTCCAGAAAGGAAATTTATTTGGGTGGTCAGGTCAGGAATGTTTATAAAATTAAAATCTGTGCCACCCACGGAAGTTCCGTTGTCCTGAGACCCTCCAAGAACCAGGTCAGAGCCTTCAAGCGGATCGATGTTGACATGGTAGAACTGATAGGTCTGAAAATTATTGTTAAGGTTCACCCATCCAACCGGGCTGGCGGTGATATTATCTGTACGGTGCACCCCGCCATCTGATGTGGAAAACATGACACTGGGGTTGTTCTCACTAAAGGAGAAGGCATGCATGTCGGGATGATGTGCGTCACCGGCAAGGTCATACAACCCATAGGATGTCGGGCTCACGTAACCACCAATGCGTTCAAATTTAGCATCAGCAAGCCTGATGTCCTCACATTTATAGGCGTTTGTTCCTCCAATGACAAGGAAGTCCTCGTCATCGGGTTTTACTGCCAGAGACATGGTGTAACCGGTGTAGGTAGAAAAAGGATCATTAAAAATGGAACACCCTCCCTCATAGACTAGCCTATTGCTGTAATTAGTGAAATTCTGCGTGCTCTGATCCCACATCCAGAGGTCGGTTTCCTGCTGAGGAGCAAGAGGGCAGTTGTCTTCGAAATTCTGTGGATCAGGGTCCTGCCCGTTGTAGTAAAAGCAATACAGCTTGTTCTGATTTGAAGGGGCCAGTCCTAAAATGACCCGACCGGTGGGGGTAAAGCTCCCTGTACTAATCCGATCCCAGTCACCAACACCTGTTGGAGAGGTCCAGATCCCTTCAACGGAAGGGTCATTACCACCTCCATAGCTTAGGTATACACGGCCGGTATCGCTGATCGTCACATCTGAAGACTGGTTTAAATTAATGTTTGGTAAAGGGTCCTGTAGCTCAGAGGTCCATTGATTGCCGTCATAACGCAGTATATTTTTCAGGCAGGCCGCATATAGGTCACCAGAAACGGGATGAACTGCCAGTCGAAAGACATAATCAAAATCCGAATCAAAAGTGGTAAAGTCAGAATTGGTTCCTGGCAGTTGTGTCCAGGAAATCCCATTATCAGTGGATTTCCAGATGCCTTGTCCGCGGTAGAGAGCCCCTGCCAGGCTGGCGCTGTTTCCAATAAACTCTCCTGTACCGTAATACCAGATATTTTGGTGGTTAGGCCTTGGATCTTGCACTATGGTGGTGACATTGTAAATTTCATCATTTGGAGAGACCTTGGTCCAATTGGCACCTCCATCCGTCGTTCTAAAAACGCCACCGCTCACACCACCGGCCAGCATAGTATTTTCAGAAGGATCACTTCGATCGATGACCAGCGCTCGTGAGCGACCTCCCAAATTAGAAGGACCACGAGAACGATAGTCAATGTCTATGGATCTGCCGGTGTTAGAAAAGGTATTTAATAAGTATCTGGCGGTACTGAGCTCCTGTTCTTTTTGGTCGTAAGGAATCTTACCTGTTTGGGTGTTGGCCTGTCGGTAATACTCGTAAAGGTAGCGCTGCTGATTGTAGGCAGCCCGGACCGCTAAAGAAGACTTTTTTTCAAAGACTGGTGTTTTTAGCAGAGTTATCTCTTGATCAGATGAAACAATGGTAAAAAACGCTATGCTCCCAAAAAGGATGCATACCATAAGTCCAATCAGACCAAGCGTTTTCTTTTTCATTACACAAAGATATATGTACTAAGATATTGGAAAATATGAGTTTTCTAAAAAACTATTTCTTGTACTCTACGTTAAGGGGTATTTTTATAATTGTACCCACCGGTTTTAAACCTATATGCCCTGGCTTTATATAACCTTTGTAGTTAAGGGCTACCCTTTTGAATTCTTCGTAAAGCGAGGGGTGTGGTGTATCAAATTCACGAACAGCAATGGTGCCATCATTTTTAAAATAAACTTCAGCCATAACCTTGATTATTTCGCCCTCCAAAAAAAAGGAGCTGTCAAGATTTTTCATTTCAAAATTTGAAGTGAAATAGTCGGTGAATTTGGATTTATAGCATTTATTTATTCGTTCATTGGACCATTTTTCTTTACAGCCTTTAAAAATTGGAGGTTTGCTTGGAGGTTTTTTATTTTCGGGCCATTCTTTAGAGATTTTTTTTATCGTAAGCCGATTTTCCCTGTTTTGAAAGATCATATAGCTTTTGAATCCAATTAATCGATCATTATCACCATTCTCAACAGCAGATATAGTTAATGGTATTTTCTTCAGGACCAACTCAAATTCCTTATAAGTTTGTTTGTCAGCGTTAAAAATGACAGCTCTATCTAATCTCACATGGCCATTCGGTTGAAATATCAATACTATTGAAAGCATCAATTCTTCATTTTCTTTCAGATCATAGGGCAGCTCCCCAACAGGCACTTCTCTGCTGATGATCTGGGCAAGTTTTAGTAAACTACAGCCCTCCGGGTTTTCAGAAGTTTCGCAACCTTGAAAAACCAAAGGGATTTCCTGCTGAGCCTGAGCAACTTGAGCTAAGCATAGAAAAATAAAAAATGCGTGTAGTACTTTGAGCATGGACTATACGGCTACAGCACCCTTAATATGTGGATGCGGATTGTAATTGAGTAGGGTGAAATCTTCAAATTTAAAAGCGAAGAGATCCTTTACCTCAGGATTCAGCTTCATGGTTGGCAGAGGTCTGATGTCTCTAGACAACTGCAGTTCCAACTGCTCGAGGTGGTTGGTATAGATATGAGCATCTCCGAAGGTGTGGATAAATTCACCCGGCTCATAGCCGCAGACCTGGGCCATCATCATGGTCAGCAACGCATAGGATGCAATATTAAAAGGTACGCCCAGAAAAATGTCTGCACTTCTCTGATATAACTGACAGGAAAGTCGTCCGTTTGCTACATAAAACTGAAAAAAGGCATGACACGGAGGAAGAGCGGCTTTCCCTTGAGCAACATTTTCTGAAAAGGAAACTGAGGTGTCTGGAAGTACCGATGGGTTCCATGCCGATACCAGCATTCGCCTGCTGTCCGGATTTGTTTTTAAGGTGGAAATGACCTGCTTGATCTGATCGATGTTCTCACTGTTCCAGTTGCGCCACTGGTGTCCGTAAACCGGACCAAGATCGCCCTGCTCATCGGCCCATTCATTCCAGATACGCACCCCGTTTTCCTGGAGATAGGCAACATTGGTATCGCCATTTAAAAACCAAAGCAGTTCGTGAATAATTGATTTCAAATGCAGTTTTTTGGTAGTGACCATTGGGAATCCCTCACTAAGATCAAAACGCATCTGATAACCAAACACACTAATGGTCCCTGTACCGGTGCGGTCCTGTTTCTCATTTCCGTGCTCTAAGACATGGCGTACTAAATCATGATACTGCTGCATACCTGTTCTTTTTTTTGAATTGCAACCAATAGGATGGTACAGCGAAAATAGAAAAAAGCACTCTTTTATAAAGTGAGTC
Source organism: uncultured Winogradskyella sp. (assembly GCA_963966315.1). Classification (GTDB taxonomy): domain Bacteria; phylum Bacteroidota; class Bacteroidia; order Flavobacteriales; family Flavobacteriaceae; genus Winogradskyella_A. The sequence goes on from CAWZYX010000006.1 coordinate 31,999, forward strand.
GAGGCTGAGACTGAATAAAAGTTATTAACTATTTGTTGGTAAATCAACCAATAATCATCCCGGCAATAGTAGCCGAAAGAAGAGAGGCCAGTGTTCCTCCAATGAGTGCTCTCATTCCAAATTTGGAGAGGGTCTTACGTTGGCCCGGAGCCAAAGATCCAATCCCTCCAATTTGTATACCTATGGAAGCAAAATTGGCAAAACCACAGAGCATATAGGTGGCCATAATGATAGACTTTTCGTATTTTAAATGAAGCACACTACCCATATCCTTTAATTCTGCCAGCTGAATATATCCTACAAATTCACTGGCAGCCAGTTTTATGCCGATTAGTTGTCCCATGAGTGTCACATCCTCCTTAGCAACCCCAATTAACCACATGAGAGGCGCAAACATATAGCCGAGCAGTAGTTCAATGGAAAGTTGCTGGTAATTGGTGTGAGCAGCTATAATAGGATTAAGTCCAGTTACACCACCAATCCAACCAAAAATACCATTAATCATGGCGATAAAAGCTAGGAACACCAGGAGCATAGCACCCACGTTCACAGCTAGCTTCAGGCCTTCTGTGGTGCCGTTGGCAATGGCGTCCAGAATATTGGATCCTATGACCTCTTTACTCACCTCAACGTTAGAATCTATAGGTTCCTGCTGGGGGTAGAGCATCTTTGAGATGACAACAGCTCCGGGAGCTGCCATTACTGAAGCAGTCAACAGGTGTTTAGCGTAAAAGATCCTCATGGCCTCATCTTCTCCCCCTAAAAAGCCAATGTACGCAGCAAGTACTCCACCTGCAACTGTTGCCATACCGCCAATCATTACCAAAAGGATTTCGGATTTGGTCATTTTCTCCAGATAGGCTTTGATCATCAATGGAGACTCCGTTTGCCCGAGAAAAATATTACCTGCAACACTTAAACTTTCTGCTCCTGATATCTGCAGTAAGGTGGTGAGCAGCCAGGCCATGGCTCGCACTATTTTTTGAATGACCCCTAAATAAAACAATACCGAGGTTAAAGCAGAGAAGAAAATAATGGTTGGAAGAATAGAAATGGCAAAAGTCAAAAGTGCATCCGCTATTTCATTGGTACTGAAAGAAGCAAAAAGAAATTTGGTGCCGGCCATTGTAAAATCCAGAATTTTTACAAATCCCTTTCCAACGGTTTCAAAAACATACTGAATGGCAGGGACCTTAAGAACGCCGACCGCCAGCACCAGTTGGGCCATAAGACCAAAGAATACTGTGCGCCAATTAATGGCTTTTCTATTATTGCTTAGAACGTAAGCCAGCAGGAGCAAAACAATCATTCCCAGTGCTCCTCGAAACAAACTGTTTACGGAAAAACCAGAGCTTGGAATGAGCTCTGTATCATCCTTCGTAGCAACGGGTATAGTAGCTAGGGTAGCGTCATCAGGAGTGGTTAACCTGTAGGTCTCTCTTTTTGAGTGTAGCACCAGTTCGTTCCGATTTTTTTTAAGAATCCGGAATGTGCTCACGGAGTCGACTGGGAAATCGTAATAAAAAACCAACAATTGATTCTGCTGCAGATACTGTCCTTGTGCTTCGATACCCTTGGTCTTCAGGCGAAAGAAAAACTCACCGCTTTTTAGAATAAGGGAATCCGAAGGGCTTACGGCTATCTGTTTTTTCTGCGCGTCATCAACAATGGATTGAAAAGTCCATTTACCCTCTATACTTTGTCCGGATGTAAGCTGGCATGTGAGAAAGAAAAAAAGAGCAACTGAGAGTGAACGAAACATTGAATTGATTTAACGCTTAGAGATCTCATCTCTAATTTTTGCTGCAGCCTCGTAGTCTTCATTTATTACAGCTTCTTCAAGGAGTTGGTTCAGCTCCTTTAAGGTCTTGTCCTTATAGGTTTCTTCGGCTTCTGAGGCTGTTTCTATTTCCTCAGCAATAATGTCATCAACCAGAATACTGTCCTGATCTTCTTTGCTCGGATTGACCTTAAGATATATACCGGCCTTATCCAGAATGTTCTTGTAGGTAAAGATCGGAGCCTTAAATCGCAAAGCAAGAGCAATTGCATCGCTGGTTCTGGCATCAATGATTTCCTCAATTTTATCACGTTCGCAAATAAGACTGGAATAAAAAACGCCGTCTACCAACTTGTGAATGATCACCTGTTTGACCACAACCTCAAATCGATCGGCGAAATTTTTGAACAGGTCATGGGTAAGTGGGCGTGGAGGCCTTATTTCCTTTTCAAGAGCAATGGCAATCGATTGAGCTTCAAAGGCTCCTATGACGATAGGAAGCTTGCGATCCCCATCAACTTCGTTCAATATTAATGCATAAGCGCCATTTTGTGTCTGGCTGTAGGATATGCCTTTAATATTTAGTCTAACTAAGCTCATACAAAATAAAACGTAAAGAACTGTTTAAAATAGGACTTTACCAAATCGAACACATCAGAATTCGACCTTGTGCTAATTTAAACAGTTCTATTAACTCTAACAAAAATATGCTAGGCGTTCTGAGCTTTAAAGGCCCGTAATTTTTCGGTAAGGACGGGTACAACCTCAAAAGCGTCACCTACAATTCCATAATCAGCGGCCTTAAAGAACGGTGCTTCAGGATCAGTGTTAATGACCACTTTTACTTTAGAGGAATTGATCCCTGCAAGATGCTGAATCGCCCCAGAAATACCAATGGCAATATACAAATTGGAAGCAACCGGTTTTCCGGTCTGACCAACGTGTTCGCTGTGGGACCTCCATCCCAGGTCAGAGACAGGTTTTGAGCAGGCAGTTGCAGCACCGAGTACCTCAGCAAGGTCCTCTACTAAGCCCCAGTTTTCGGGTCCTTTTAATCCTCGGCCTCCTGAAACCACTACCTCGGCATCGGCAATGGTCACTTTATCAGTCGCCTTGTCAACTGACTGTACTGTAATTCCTGAAGCAGCCACAGTAGGATCGAAACTTTCTACGGTACAACTGGTTTCGGAGTTAACCACTCCAAATGAGTTATTTGATAAGCCTATGATTTTCACTTTAGTGGAAATCTCCGTGTTTGCAAAAGCTTTGTTCGTAAAAGCAGTACGTTTCACCACAAAAGGTGATAAACTGGACGGCGTTTCCACAACATTTGAAACATATCCGGCCTCAAGGGCCACTGCCAGATGCGGTGCTAAATATTTACTGTCTGCGCTTGAACTGATGATCACTAATTCGGCCCCTTCTGCACTGGCGGCTTGGGCAACCACAGATGCATAAGGTTTTGCATTAAATTTTTCAAGATCCGGATTACTTACGCTTAATACTTTGGAAGCTCCATAACTTCCTAATTCTGCAGGGTTATCGTTGTTGATAGCAACAGCACTGACGCTTGTTCCCATCTCATCGGCTATGGCCTTAGCATATGATACCGCCTCGAACGCTGCCTTTTTAAACTTTCCTTTTTCTGATTCAGTATAAACTAAAATTGACATGTTTTTTCGTTTTAGATAATGTTTAAATCACCTTCGCTTCATTGTGAAGCAGATTAATCAGCTCATCAATATTGTCCGGGTCTACCAGTTTTACTGCGCCCTTAGGTGCTGGTTTTTCAAAACTTCTGATGGAAGTTTCATTAGTACTCTCTACAGGATCCACAACATTGAGAGGTTTTTTTCGGGCCATCATGATGCCTCGCATATTGGGTATGCGAAGATCCGACTCTTCAACCAGCCCTTTCTGTCCACCAATAACCAGGGGAAGGCTGGTACTAACCGTCTCCTTTCCGCCATCAATTTCTCGCACGGCAGTTGCCTCATTACCATCAATTTCAAGACTGATGCAATTGGTAACAAAGTTGGCATTGATCATGGATGCAAGCATGCCTGGAACCATTCCTCCATTGTAGTCTATGGATTCTCTACCCGCGATCACCAGATCATAACCTCCCTCATTAACTACTCGAGCTAATTGTTTGGCAACAGCATACCCGTCCAAAGCTGGGGTATTTACTCTAATAGCACTATCGGCTCCAATAGCCAATGCTTTTCTTAAGGTTGGTTCCGTCTCTGGTCCACCCACATTAACAACATCAACAGAGGCCCCTTGCTTTTCCTTGAACCACATGGCCCTGGTGAGTCCAAATTCGTCATTCGGATTGATCACATACTGTACACCGTTGGTATCAAACTTTGTGTTATCCTCGGCAAAATTTATCTTGGATGTGGTGTCCGGAACGTGACTAATACAGACTAAAATTTTCATATTCCTGTTCTTTTTTTACGTTTTTTTTGAGGTTACGAAGTTAATTATTTTATTTCTATTTTACTATGCATGCATAGTAAAATTTTTAATTTCACAAAAAACCAGACTTTTAATGATTATTTATTGAAAATAGCAGATCAGTATTATCAATTATACATAAGAACTCTTTAGTCATGCAACTGTCATATCATTACGTAGTTCTTCTGTAATATCTCATACAGACTAATGAATTATTGCTATTTTTGCTTCGCTAAAAAAGAATGACATGAAGACGATTCAGTTCAGAGAGGCGATAGCCGAGGCCATGAGTGAGGAGATGAGAAGAGATGAGAGCGTATATCTTATGGGTGAGGAGGTTGCCGAATATAATGGTGCCTATAAAGCTTCCAAGGGAATGTTGGACGAGTTTGGGCCAAAACGCGTTATTGATACCCCCATTGCAGAGTTGGGATTTGCCGGGATTGCCATTGGTTCTACCATGACCGGAAACAGGCCAATTGTTGAATACATGACTTTCAACTTTTCACTGGTTGGTATCGATCAGATCATTAACAATGCCGCCAAGATTAGACAGATGTCTGGTGGTCAGTTCAATTGTCCTATCGTATTCAGAGGACCAACTGCTTCTGCAGGTCAACTGGCAGCCACCCATTCGCAGGCATTCGAAAACTGGTTTGCAAACACGCCCGGCTTAAAGGTTATTGTTCCTTCAAACCCCTATGATGCCAAAGGCTTATTAAAGTCTGCCATCAGAGACGATGATCCTGTTATATTTATGGAAAGTGAGCAAATGTATGGTGACAAAGGAGAGGTTCCGGAGGGTGAGTACACTATACCCATTGGAGTTGCTGAAATAAAAAGAGAAGGGACTGACGTCACCATCGTATCTTTCGGAAAGATTATTAAAGAAGCTTATAAAGCGGCCGATGTGCTTGAGAAAGAAGGTATTTCCTGCGAGATCATCGATCTGAGAACTGTTAGACCTATGGACCGCAAAGCAATTGTGGATTCAGTGAAAAAGACCAATCGTCTCGTAGTCCTGGAAGAGGCATGGCCTTTTGGCAATGTAGCCACTGAGATCACCTATTTAGTTCAATCCGAGGCTTTTGATTATTTGGACGCACCGGTTGTGAAACTCAATACCGCCGATACCCCGGCGCCATATTCGCCAGTGCTACTGGAAGAGTGGCTCCCTAACAGTGAGGATGTCATCAAGGCGGTTAAAAAAGTAATGTATCAATAAATAAAAAACGTTTTTAAACGTTGAATAAACTTCATCTGATGCGTTCATTCAAAGAACAAAGCAACAGATGAAGTTTTTTGTCTTATGCAATTTAGAGCACTCTTCATAATTACACTTTTCATGTTTTCTATTGCCTGGTCACAAACCAGAGTTAGTGGTTATGTATATGATGTAAATAACGAACCGATTGCTTTTGCCAATGTCCTGTTCAAAGGTTCAACAGAAGGAACTATAACCAATGAGAATGGGCGTTTTTATCTGGAATCAAAGAATTCCTGGAACGAACTTATTGTTTCCTTCATTGGTTACGAAACCAAGGCGATAGCACTGAATCAAAAGGTCAGTTTTGACCTGAATATTGTGCTAAAAGAAGAAGCTGCTGCACTGGATGAGATCCTCATTGTATCGGGAAAACAATCTAAAAAAGAATCGGAGAATCCGGCGATCGCCATTTTGAAGAAAATTTGGTCCAGGAAAAGGCAAAACGGATTAACACAGTTCGACCAGTACCAGTACGACAAATACGAAAAAGTAGAGTTCGACCTGAATACCATAGATAGTGCACTTATCAAAAGCCGATTATTCCGTGGAATGGAATTTATATTTGAAGAGGTGGATACCTCGAGAGTTACAGGAAAAACTTACCTGCCCATCTTCCTCAATGAATCTGTGAAGCAAATTTCCGGTGATAATCTCAGCAACAAAGAGCGCGAAGTGCTGCTTGGAAATAAGAATTCCGGATTTAACAACAATCAGGTCATTATTGATTTCATTGACGATTTGTACGCAGACTACAATGTTTACGATAATTACCTCAAGTTCTTTGACAAAAGCTTTGTGAGTCCGATCGGGCGCGCCGGGATCAATTCGTATAACTACGTCCTTGCAGACAGTGCGTATATTGGCGATAAGTGGTGCTATAATATCATTTATTATCCGCGCCGAAAGAGCGAACTAACCTTTAAAGGAGATTTCTGGGTCAATGACTCGACCTATGCCATTAAAGAAATTAATCTCCAGGCTACTAAGAGCGCAAATATCAACTGGGTGAAGGAGATTTATATCGAACAGGAATTTGATGTCTTAAACGATTCACTGTTTTTACTTCGCAGAGATTACTTCTTATCAGATTTTGCCCTGAACAAAAAGGAACAGTCCAGAGGGGTCTATGGTAAACGCACCACCTTATACGACAATTACGTGTTCGATCAACCCAAATCTCCTGAGTTTTATGAAGAGAAGGTCTTCAACTACAATGAGGAGGTCTACAATCGAGACGATGCCTTTTGGGCTGATAATAGGCAGGAAGCACTCAATAAGGATGAGCAGGGGGTCTACAAGATGCTTGATACCTTAACCACAGTTAAACAGTTTCGCAGGATATACAACGTTGGTTCGATTATTTCCTCGGGATACATTGAGATCCCTGAATTGAATTTTGATTACGGGCCTCTGTCAAATGGTGTGGGTTATAACGAGATAGAAGGTCTCAGGCTGAGGGCTGGCGGTAGAACTTATTTTGGGCAAAACGATCCCTGGAGACTTGAAGGGTTTGTCGCCTACGGATTCAAGGACCAGAAATTTAAATACGGTATTTCAGCTAAGTGGCTCCTGAACAGAAAAAACAGACTCATCATCTTTGGAGGGCACCGCACCGACATTGAGCAGATTGGTGCCAGTCTTACTAGCTCAACAGATGTTTTGGGAAGATCTATTGCTTCCAATGCAGTGCTTACAGCAAATACGAATGATAAGCTGTCTAATATCAGCCTGACAACCCTTGGTTTTGAAATGGAGCCCGTCAAGAATTTTGGCTATCGTTTCAACACAAGTTACAGGATCCTGAGTTCGGCATCTCCAACCTTTAGTCTGGATTATAACGATCCCGATTCGCCAACCGGTGTTTCATCTGTGACCGAACAATATGAAGTGCGGCTGTCTTTTGGATATGCTCCCAATCGCGAAATGACGGGTTATGGTGTGGAACGCCGAGAAAAAAATGATGATTTTTCCAGGTTCTTTTTTCAGGTCAGTCAGGGAATCGAAGGGATATTTAATAGTGATTTTGACTACACCAAACTTCAGTTTTCCTACTTTCAACCGTGGCAAATTGGTGGCTTTGGAAGGTTGACCTCCTCTATTGAGATTGGGAAAACCTACGGTACTATTCCATTATCGCTTTTGAGCGTGGTTCCGGGAAATCAGACTTATTTTACCATCTACAACAGTTTCCCACAATTGGATTTTTATGAGTTTGTTACCGATACCTACGCTTCTTTTCACCTCGAACACAATTTTAACGGACGACTGTTCGCGAGAATTCCCTTCCTTAAAAAATTAAACCTTCGTGAGATTATTGGTTTTAGAGGAGTTTGGGGTTCCTTAACCGATGAGAACAAGGCCTTAAGCCAGACAGGCAACCCTGCAGAATTTCCACTGATTGCTCCGAGCGATCAACTGTATTACGAATACAGTTTTGGGATTGACAATATTTTTAAAATTGTACGGATTGATTTTAATTTTCGTGGCAACTATCTCGATGCTCCAAACGCTAGAAAATTTGGTGTGACGCTAGGTTTTGGTTTTTCATTCTAATATTTTTGGAGGTTTAGAAATTGCGACGTAAGCCTTCAATCATCTCAACACTAAAGTTCTTAGGATCACCTTCAGATAAAAACCATCGGTTCTGATAAGTTTTGAATTCTTCTATTAAGTCAACACCCCTGGCTTCAAGGTTTTTTGAAACAGAAAGGACTTTGCTGCTATCTATGTTAAAGCTATTCCAGATTTTGCTATTAAAACGGACAAAAGGATTAATGTTATAATCGTTAATGGCCCAGTATTCTTCCTTGCTAAAATTAAACTCCTTGAATTTCTGTGTCAGAATTTTTAAGTAGATCTCGTGCCGAAGGTTGTTATAATTATAGCTGCCAGACACCATATTAAGATACGGGCTGCCCTCGTAGTAATTAAATCGCATCCGCACATCGGCTTGTAATTCTTTGTTTTTAATAGTACTGAAGAACTTGTTGGTACTATAGTTAATTTCTAAAATTTCAAAATTACTAGCTTTCACATCTATAAACCCCTTATCACCATTCCCTTTAAAACTAATTCTTCTTATGAGATTGTCTCTAAAATCATAGAAGGTGGAATCCTGCTTAAATTTATGTTTTTTATAATTCTTGCTAGAAAGGATGCCCTGGTATTCAAGAACTCTCAAGGCTCTTAAATTCGCGCTTGCTGATGGTCTTACCGCTCTGTCCTCGTGGTCATTATAGAAGGTCCATTCGGGATTGGTTATGTAGAATCTGGAATTATCAGAAAAAAACTTATAATTGGAGTATTTGGCAGCATTTGCCATTTTTCCAGAGAAGATAGAATATCCAATACTCTCCATATACATAATATAATCCTCCTTTATCTTAGCGCTTTCATTATAATAGGCAACAGCTATGTGAGGGTCTTTTTTGCGCCCTTTATTATAGGTTTTAACAACTTCTTTGATAAATGAATTCAGATTGAAATTTGACTTTGCAGATAGAACTACCTGTTCCAATTGAGTTCGCTGCAGCACAAACACCTTTTTTGATAAAGCCTCTTTTAAGCTAATGTTTAAAGTCTCATAGCCAATGTGGGATATGATAATTAGATCTGTTTGAGCAGCTTGATTTATGTTGAGCGAAAAATACCCGTCCTCATCTGAAAAGGTTCCTGTGTTCTTATGTTTATAGATGATGTTCGCATACGCAATGGGAAGGTTATCATCCTTTGCAATTACCTTTCCACTAATACTTGTTTGTAGAGCAGACAAAGTAAGAGATGTACAAAGGCAAACTAATAAAAAGATGTAGATCTTCGTCATAGAATCAATTTTTCATGATGAAAGATAAAATTAGCATTAAATCAATTAAACTCACAATCTGATGGTAGAGCCTTGTTATTGCTCTATCTTTGCTGCGAGTTAAGAATTTTGATAGTATTTTATGCAAGAACAAATAACCTTCGATGTTTTAATTGAAATTCCTAAAGGAAGCAGAAACAAATACGAATATGATTTTGAATTGAAAAAGATCCGATTCGATCGCATGTTGTTTTCATCCATGATGTATCCCGGTGATTATGGATTTATACCCAAAACCCTGGCCCTGGATGGGGATCCTTTAGACGTTTTAGTCCTGGGACACGAACCCACCTTTCCCATGTGCGTTATGGAGGTAAAACCCATTGGCGTCTTTCACATGGCGGACGAAAAGGGGCCGGATGAAAAAATAGTATGTGTAGCTGTTTCAGATCCCATCTGGAGTCTTAGAAATGATATTTCTGACCTGAACCCGCACAGATTGGAGGAGATCACTCATTTTTTTCAGGTCTATAAGGACCTGGAAAAGAAAAAGGTCGATGTTGGTGGCTGGGGCAATGCCAGTGAGGCAGAGGGAATCGTACAGAAGTGCATCGAGCGATACAATAACAGTGAGCACAAAAAGAATGGAGATTTTACCATTTGACCAACTTTATATGAAGCTAAAAAAACCCTTTTAATACAGTATTGAAAGGGTTTTTCTATTAGGGTTCAATTCCTTACTTTTGCCGAGCAAAATTTATATATCAAATCAAATAAGTTAATATGGAATCAAACATAATTTTTGTTCCTATGGCATTGGCAATTTTAGGATTGCTTTTTATGTTTATTAAAATGTCTTGGGTAAAAAAGCAACCTGCAGGAGACGATAAGATGAAAAGCATTTCAAAATCAATTAAAGAAGGTGCTTTGGCATTTTTAGCGGCAGAATACAGGCTACTACTCATTTTTGTTGTTATGGCCTCTGTGGCACTAGGTGTTATCTCCTTTTTGGTGCCCACAACCCATTGGATCATTATTGTTGCCTTTATTTTTGGTGCTGTATTTTCTGCCCTGGCAGGTAATATTGGGATGCGCATTGCTACCGATGCCAATGCCAGAACAGCAGAAGCAGCCAAAACGAGTTTACCACAAGCACTTAAAGTATCCTTTGGAGGAGGCACAGTAATGGGACTTGGTGTGGCAGGACTTGCTGTATTAGGACTGAGCCTGTTTTTTCTTCTTTTTCTGAAAATGTTTGTAACGGGTGAGCAATCTTTTTATGAGGAAATGACCATTGCACTTGAAGCCTTAGCAGGATTCTCCCTAGGAGCAGAGTGTATCGCACTATTTGCAAGAGTAGGTGGTGGGATCTATACCAAAGCTGCTGACGTAGGTGCTGATCTGGTTGGTAAAGTGGAGGCTGGAATTCCGGAAGATGACCCAAGGAATCCTGCTACCATTGCCGATAATGTGGGTGATAATGTCGGAGACGTTGCCGGAATGGGAGCAGACTTGTTTGGTTCTTATGTTGCTACTGTATTGGCGGCGATGGTACTTGGGAATTATGTGATCAGAGACATGTCTCAGGCAGAGCCATTTACAGATGCATTTAATAATATGGGTCCTATCCTTCTGCCTCTGGTGATTGCCGGTGTGGGTATTTTGGCGTCTATTTTCGGAACCTTTTTAGTCCGCATCTCCAATAATGAAGCTAAAGAATCTGTAGTTCAAAAGGCTTTGGATACGGGTAACTGGGTGTCCATAGGGCTTACCTGGTTCGCCTCATGGTTTTTAATCAGGTGGATGCTTCCTGAAACTATGGAAATGAATTTCTTTGGAGAAGGGATTAAGGCAATTCCTTCACGTCACGTTTTTTACGCGGCAACCATTGGACTGGCTGTTGGAGCTTTAATATCTATGGTCACAGCCTATTACACTAGTTTGGGTAAGAAGCCGGTACTGAAGATTGTTAAAAATTCTTCTACTGGAGCTGCTACCAATATCATATCCGGATTGGCGGTTGGAATGAAATCTACATTCTTATCGGTCATTCTTTTTGCGGTAGCCATTTGGAGTGCTTATGTTTTAGCAGGTTTTTATGGTGTTGCCATGGCAGCATCAGCCATGATGGCTACAACAGCCATGCAATTGGCTATTGATGCCTTTGGTCCGATCGCCGATAATGCGGGTGGAGTTGCTGAAATGAGTGAATTAGAGCCCCATGTGCGCGAACGTACAGATATATTAGATTCTGTTGGAAACACTACGGCAGCGGTAGGGAAAGGCTTTGCTATTGCCTCTGCGGCCCTAACGGCTTTAGCCTTATTTGCCGCTTATGTCACCTTTACAGGGATTGATGGGATCAACATTTTTAAAGCACCGGTACTGGCAGCCTTATTCATTGGAGGAATGATTCCTGTGATATTCTCAGCCCTGACAATGGAATCTGTTGGTAAAGCGGCGGGACAGATGGTTGAAGAAGTGAGAAGACAGTTTAGGGAAATACCAGGAATTATGGAGGGTACTGGTACCCCAGAATATGGTAAATGCGTGGATATTTCTACGAAGGCTGCTCTCAAGGAAATGGTTATTCCAGGTTTAATTACCATTGTTACACCCGTGGTTATGGGCCTTGGTACCGCTATTGTAAATGATGATTTTTTACTAGGGGCTGAAGTCCTTGGAGGCTACATGGCCGGAGTATGTGTAAGTGGTGTCATGTGGGCAATTTTCCAGAATAATGCCGGAGGGGCCTGGGACAATGCTAAAAAATCATTTGAAGCCGGTGTTGAGATTAACGGACAAACCTACTACAAGCACAAAGAGGACAATCCTTCCCCTCCGCACCAGGCAGCAGTAACAGGTGATACGGTTGGAGATCCATTTAAGGATACTTCAGGGCCCTCTATGAATATATTGATCAAATTAACCTGTTTGGTTGGTTTAGTCATAGCTCCACTTTTAGGGGAACACATAGAAGAGGAAAAGGCCATGAACATGGAACAAGCAATCAATGTGGAGTTAAGGGTTGTTTCCGATGACCTGACCAAGGCTACAGTGACCACAAAAGAATGGAAGGATGGTGAAATGGTAACCGAAGAAATGAGCTTTGAAGGAACTAGAGAAGAGGTGAATTCAAAGATCAAAACCCTTGAAGCTGCGCTTGGAAAAAAAGGAGTGATTGTTGAAACAGAGGTTGAAATAACAGAGGAGCTTAATAATTAAGCTTTTTAATAATTTAAAAAGCCTCGCAATGCGAGGCTTTTTTTTTAGTCCATAGGCTGGTCCCTGTTCATATTTACTATATCTACCGAGCCGTTTTCTTTACCCAGCAGGTATTTGCTAAAATGGTCGGCTCTTAACCAGAACGAATATTCGGTCATACTTCCAAACCCATGCCGCTGTCCCGGCATGATCATAAATTGAAAACGCTTATTGGCCTTGATCAGGGCATTGGCCATTCTGATCGTACCACCGGGGTGTACATTATTGTCTACATCTCCAGTGATAAGCATCAGATGGCCTTTTAGGTTTTTGGCCAATTCCTGATTGGTATCAATCATGTACTTGTACTTCACATTACCATCGTCATCTTCCTCTTCCATTACCCCGTGGTGTGTTTCACTCCACCAACTGTTGTAGATGGTATTGTCGTGATTTCCGGCAGAAGAAACAGCAGCCTTAAAAAAGTCGGGATATTGAAGAATTGCTGCAGTAGACATAAAGCCACCTCCGGAATGACCGTAAATGCCCACCTTTTCAATATCAATAAACGAGTGCTTGTCGGCCAGTTGCTCTGCTACATGTCTTTTATCTGCAAGGCCATAGTCTCTTAAATTACCATAGCCATAGTTGTGATACCATTTGGATCGGTCCGGGTGCCCTCCTCTGTTACCCATGGTAACTACTATGAATCCAACCTGAGCCATTCTGTCCAAACGGTCCATCCGTATGGAGAACGATTTGTTCACTGCTTCTGTCTGAGGACCGGGATACACGTATTCAAGTAGGGGATACTTTTTATTTTCGTCAAAATCAAAAGGTTTATACATGACCCCGTAGATATCTGTAATCCCGTCATCGGCTTTCATTTTAAAGGGTTCAGGGAACTGGTACCCGGCTGAAAACAGTTGTGAGAGATCGGCCTCCTCCAGCTCTAGGATCACCCTTCCGTTTTTATCCCTTAATTCAGACTTAGGCACGGTGTTCACTCTCGAATAATTGCTTACAAAGAACCGGTTGGAATCCGAAAGACTTGTTTGTGTGTTGAAATTTCCTGGGTTTAGGGCTTTCAATCCCGATCCGTCTAAACCAATTTTATACAGATGCTCGTAATACGGATCTTCGTCTTTGGGAATGCCATGGGCAGTGAAGTAAAGCGTTCGGGAACCTTCGTCCACGCCAACAGCAGACTCCACGTGGTAGGACCCACTGGTTACCGCATTTTTAAAATTACCATCAGTGTCGTATAAATAGTAATGAGCCCAACCTGTGCGTTCAGCCCAGTGCAACATTTCCTGCTCGTTGTTGAGTAAAACCAGCGGTCTGGACTCTATGTAGGTATTAAAACGTTCTTCAATGAGTACTTTAATCTCCCCTGTGTTGATGTCTGCCACGCATATATCTAGTTTCTTTCGATCTCTGCTGATGGAATTAAAATAAACTTTTCCTTTTTGAGAGAGTAGGAGGGCTGGGCGAAAATCGTCATCCTGACTGGCTTTTTTTGTCGGAGCACGGTACACCTGGATGCTGTACTGTTTGGTTGTGTCTAGCTGTACCTTTGTAGTTCCTTTGCTGGGCATATCAAAAATAAGCAGTTCGGTCTTGTAAAACTCCTGCTCTCCTGGCATGTGGTATTTATAAGTCTCTAGAGTAGGACGATTACCATCGGTAGTATTGATCACCCATAGGTCTTTGATTTGTCTGGCATCCCTTCGTTGAAACACAAATTTTTTGGAATCGTGAGACCACAGACCTCGGATGGATTTTCTTTTGTCCTTGTCTTTTTCTTTAGATTCATTGGTTTCTCCTCGGCCACTGCCGCCACCATAGGAGTAGTACTCCTCACCATCCTCTGTCCATTGATGCTCAACAATTGTACTGTCTTTTTCATCCTCAACCGCTTTCAGGAAGTTTTCTTTATCCATCCAATACAGATTAAAGTTTCTTGTAAATAACACAATGGAGCTGTCAGGTGCAATATTTGCCCAGCGCTTCCATTCTTCTTTTTCCTCTTTCTCGTTATCAATGACAGTTAACCCATTACCTCCAAGTACGTATTCGAGATGGTAAACTTTGTTTTCCATCTTGGGCTTTGACTTCTTCTTGGAAGCTGTAGAATCAGTTTCTGACTCTTTTTTTTCTTCAGCTTTTACCTTTTCGGTTGAAGTTACTCTGAAGCGTATGGCAGTTTCATTTTTTACGAATTTAAAATCGAACCTAGGGAGGTGTTGAGCGTCATAAGGATCCTTGGTTATTTCTGTAAGCCATTGAGCCATCTTTTCATTGTCAAACAACTGCTTTTTGGATTTTTTATCAGCGTCCACGAGGTAGTACTTTGAGCCCTCTGATGTTTTGTACTGATACCAGAAGCGATTCCCATTCTTAAGCCAGTTGGGACGAACAGAAGTGGAATGCACAAGTTTGGCTAAATTTTTGGGTGAGAACTTAGCTGCCAAACGATAGTTGGGTTCTGGGATTTTCGCTTGCTCCTGTTGTGCAAAGGAACTCAAAGAGATAACCGCCATCAATAAAAAGAGTATGTAGTGCTTCATAACAATTATTTAAGGATTCAGTGATAAATATAAGAAGCTTACAGGTTTAAATACTTTAAAAGCTCTTCTTGTAAGATTTTTTCAGAAATTCTTAACAAATAAGCACGATGTAATGTTTAATTTTAATGTGATTAATCTAAACACTAATTACATGATGAACAATTACTTTTCTTTACAAAAGGTGGTTTTGAAGATGCTCTTTATGGCCGCTTTATTTTTGGGCAGTACCTTTTTAGGTGCCAATCTTTACGCCCAATGCGATGCCGATGCAGGATCGCTTACTGCCGATGTAACGCCGGTTCAACTATCCGGTGCGGATGTGGACATCAGTGCTTCGGTAGATACAAGCCCGAACGTGCCAGCTGGGTTCAATGTCCTGTACATCCTGACCTCTGGAACCAATCTGCTGGTGGAAGATATTGACACCACTCCTGAATTTACAGTGGATACTCCGGGATCATATACCATACATACCATAGTGGGTGTGTTATTTGATACAGCAGATCCGGATTACTTGCCATTGCTAACTGATATTTTTCCTGGTGTTAGCACAGGCGCAGATATTTTAGATCTGATTGCAAACGAAGGTGTCTGCGCCGACTTGTTGGTTGATGGAGCACAGATAAATGTTGAAGCTTGCAGTGCAGATGCAGGAACCCTTACAGCCGATGTGAATCCGGTTCAGTTAGCCAACGGCAGCACCACTATCAGTGCATCGGTGGATACAGCACCAACCGTCCCAACCAATTACGAAGTGCTATATGTGCTTACTTCAGGTGCTAGTCTGGTCATAGAGCAGACCGGTACCTCTTTAAGCTTTAATGTTTCTGCTTCCGGAAACTATACCATTCATACCTTGGTTGCAGAAACTAACGATCCTAACGATCCAAATTTCTTGGATTTGAATATTATAGAACCAGGTGTGACCACAGGAGGTCAGGTGGCTACACTCATTGGAGCTTCGGGTATCTGTGCTTCCCTTGATGTGAACGGGGCACCGGTATCTGTTCAGGATTGTAATGCTTCTGCAGGCACACTAGCTGCAGATGTCTCTCCCGTGGCAATTGCCGGAGCTACCCTAACCATAAGTGCCACTGAGGTAGACCCTCCGGTAGTCCCCTCTGGTTATGAGCAGTTGTATGTTTTAACTTCAGGCCCGCAGTTACTCATCGAAGATTTTGCTACGACTCCTAGTTTTGAGGTGGACGCACCAGGATTGTATACTATTCACACCTTTGTAGCAGAGTTGGATGATCCAAACGATCCTAACTTCATTGATCCAAATGCATTTGTGCCTGGTATTACAACCGGTGGAGATGTGATTACCGTTATTGCTGCCCTTGGCGCTTGTGCTGATCTGGATGCTACAGGAGCTCAAGTCATCGTTGAGGACTGTACCGCCGATGCGGGAAGCTTAGCTGCAGATGCAACGCCAGTGCAACTGGCAGGTGGAAGTGTGACCATCAGTGCAACAGAGGGTACCGCACCAACTGTTCCTGCAAGCCATGAAGTGCTCTATGTACTTACATCTGGTGCAGGTCTCATCATAGAAGATGCAGGAGCATCTCCCAGTTTTGAAGTGACCTCTTCGGGTTTGTATACTATCCATACTCTGGTAGCAGAAATAACAGATACGGGAGATCCCAATTATCTGGATTTAAACCTCATCGATTTTGGAACAACACCGGCAAGTGATGTCATAGATATTGTCACCAATAATGAACTTTGTGCTGCTCTGGACGTTACAGGTGCTGAGGTAAACGTTGAGGATTGTACTGCCGATGCAGGAACGCTTACGGCTGATGTCAATCCTGTGCAATTAGCAGGTGGTAGTGCAACGATCAGTGCAACAGAAGATACAGCGCCAACCGTGCCTGCGGACTACGAGGTGGTGTATGTGCTTACCTCAGGTACCGGACTGGTGATAGAAGACATAGGAGCATCTCCAAGTTTCGAGGTCACAAGCTCTGGATTATATACCATTCATACTCTGGTAGCAGAGTTGGATAACCCTAACGACCCGAACTATCTGGACGCAGCTAATATCGTTGTGCCTGGTGTCACCACTGGTTTTGATGTTTTGGCACTGGTGGCTTCTGAAGGCTTGTGTGCTTCACTAGATGCAACAGGAGCTTCCGTCACAGTGGAAGACTGTGGTGCCGATGCTGGGTCCTTAACAGCAGACGTAAACCCAGTTCAGTTAGCAGGTGCCAACGTGAGCATTAGTGCAACTGAAAATATAGCACCAACGGTTCCGGCTAATTATGAAGTGTTATACGTACTCACATCAGGAGCTGGCCTTATTATAGAAGATGCAGGGACATCCCCCAGTTTTGAAGTGACTGCCGCTGGTTTATACACCATCCATACCTTAGTAGCGGAAACTACAGATACGACAGATCCAAATTATTTAGATCTGAATGTTATTGAATTTGGAACCACTCCGGCTAGTGCAGTAATAGATATAGTCACCAATAATGGACTATGTGCTGCCCTGGATGTGGCAGGAGCACCAATCAATGTTGAGGATTGTACTGCCGATGCAGGAACGCTCTCAGCTGATGCTAGTCCGGTACAGTTGGCAGGTGCTAGTGTAACGATCAGTGCAACTCAAAATGCAGCACCAACGGTTCCGGCTAATTATGAAGTGCTATACGTTCTTACATCAGGAGCTGGCCTTATTATAGAAGATGCGGGTACCTCCCCTGGTTTTGAAGTGACTGCCGCTGGTTTGTACACCATCCATACCTTGGTAGCGGAAACCACAGATACAACAGATCCAAATTATTTAGATCTGAATGTTATTGACTTTGGTACCACTCCGGCGAGTGCTGTACTAGATATAGTTACCAATAACGGACTTTGTGCTGCTCTGGATGTCACAGGCGCAGAAGTAAATGTTGAGGACTGTACTGCAGATGCAGGATCACTAACAGCAGATGCAACCCCAGTAGAACTTGAAAGTGGATCGGCAACGATCAGTGCTACTCAAGCTACGGCACCAACCGTACCGGCCAATTACGAAGTGGTTTACGTACTTACTTCAGGTACCGGTCTGGTCATCGAACAAACAGGTGCTGCTCCAAGTTTTGTGGTCACAGCAGCAGGAGATTATACCATACATACCCTGGTAGCCGAATTAACTGATCCTAATGATCCGAACTTCTTGGATACGAATATTATTAACCCAGGTGTAACGACTGGTGTAGATGTTCTGAACTTCATTACAGACAATGGCTTGTGTGCCGCTCTGGACGTCCCGGGAGCACCAATTGAAGTGACGGATAGTGGATTGAGCATTGACGACAATGAATTGTCGGGCAGCATCAGA
Organism: uncultured Winogradskyella sp.; assembly: GCA_963966315.1. Lineage (GTDB taxonomy): Bacteria > Bacteroidota > Bacteroidia > Flavobacteriales > Flavobacteriaceae > Winogradskyella_A. The sequence continues at coordinate 50,413 of CAWZYX010000006.1, forward strand.
CTAGTAAAGAACCCTGTTCAGGATCAGTTGCAACTGTCCAATTCCAATAATACGCAGATCAACTCTATGGTGATTTACGATATCAGTGGCAGACTCATTCAAACCATACCGGTTAATAGTGCACAATCTGAAATTTCTGCAGATGTATCTGCCTTGTCAAACGGAACGTATTTCCTTGTTCTTAATTCTGATCGTGGCCAACTAAGCCTCAGATGGATTAAAAACAGATAGTCGTATCGGATGATAATTAATAAAAGGCGGTCTGCGGACCGCCTTTTTTATTTTGTCCGCATGGAATGTCAAGCGCTATACCTTGCTGTTTCAAGGCGCGATATCCTCTCTGTTCTAATTATTTGTATAGTTTTACCATCTGTTAAGAATCCAAACTTTCTACTTTGGCAGTGTTTAAAAAAGATCCACTTCAGATTATCCCATTTCGGACCTACGGAACTGATAAGCTGCTTTATCTGAAAGGCCGAGCGCTAGAAGATGAGCAGGTAGACTTTACTAAAAAGGGATGGTTTAATTTACTGATCAATTCCTGGAAGCAGTTTGAAACTGATGAAATAAGGCACTCTGCTCTTAGGATCAGGCTTGCCAATAAGGATGTTTTTCTGTTAGAGACAGATGCTGAAGGCTATTATCAACTTAATAGTGGTTCAAAGGCTCTTCAGGTACACACAGACTGTGAAGACTGGTTACACTATGAGGTCTCCTTCGCAAAGGAAAGTGAGCATCGAACCATCCAGTATAATAATGTGTTTAAAGGGCAGATGCTCATTCCCCAAGCAAGAGCGAGATTTGGAGTGATTAGTGATATTGACGACACCATTCTCCATACGGGTGTGACCTCCAGATTCAAATGGAAGGTTGCCGTTAATACCATTCTGAGACCACCGGAAAAACGCAAAGCACTTCAGGGATCTGCAGAATTTTACAGAAATTTACACTTTGACACTTTGCATAACTGTATTAATCCTGTTTTTTACGTGAGCAATAGCCCCTGGAATTTATACCGATATCTGGAATTTTTTTTATCAACCAATGAATTCCCAAAAGGTCCCATCTTGTTGAGAGACTTTAGGACACCATTCGACCGGACCCCAAAGTTAGAACAGTCTCATAAGCTTCAGGAGATTTGTAATATATTTGAGAGCTATCCGAATTTACCGATGATCCTCATTGGGGATTGTGGTGAAAAAGATCCCTATATCTATCTGGAGATGGTAAAGAAATATTCAGTTCAGGTGGCAGCCATATATCTGCGAGCAGTAGATCACTCGACAATAATGAAAAAGGTCGATGAGCATTATAAGGCTTATTGTACGGTTCCTTACCTCATTGTCAAAGACACTAACGAGGCTTCTGAACACGCAAAGGACCGGGGATTTATCGCTTAAAACAAACCGTGTATTTCGGCATCAATTCGGTTAATGACATCGCCCAGGTCTTCCGGGTTGGTGACAAAATCCAGTTTGTCCACGTCAATAATGAGCAGTTTCCCCTTGTCATAACCGTGAATCCATGCCTCATAGCGTTCGTTCAAACGGCTGAGATAGTCTATGCTGATGGAGTTTTCATAATCTCTTCCTCTACGATGTATCTGAGAGACCAGATTGGGAATAGTGCTTCTTAAATAGATGAGCAGATCAGGACCCTTTACCAATGATTCCATCAGGTCAAAAAGACTTTTGTAATTCTCAAAATCACGGTTGGTCATGAGGCCCATTGCATGTAAATTAGGAGCAAAAATATGGGAGTCTTCATAGATGGTGCGGTCTTGAATGATATTCTTTCCGCTCTCTCTTATCTGCAGTACTTGCCTGAAACGACTGTTTAAAAAATACACCTGTAGGTTAAAACTCCATCGCTCCATCTGATTATAGAAGTCATCGAGGTAGGGATTGTCCACCACATCCTCCAAATGCGCTTCCCAGCGATAGTGTTTTGCTAACAGTTTGGTGAGAGTTGTTTTGCCGGCTCCTATGTTTCCAGCAATGGCTACATGCATCTTAGTTAATTTTTAGTTGGTATCTATAAAGAAAATGATCTCGATAAAGATACAAGGTTTGATTTGTTACCAAAAACTGATTTATTAACAAATAGTTGCCCTCTATCGGAATGATCGTTTTGTTTTGACGGTCGTAGTAATAATAGTTGGCATCTCCTTTCAACACAAGATTCGATTCACTAAAAGCCATTTTTTCATAACCATTATTGGGTAATTTGGTTTCAAGATTTCCAAAATAAGTGTAGATATACAAGTGATCCTCTGTTAGCAGATAGCAATAATTATAGTCACTTTTCATATCCAGGATCACGTCCGAAATCGGGACGGTTTTAATTCGTGTGCTATTGAAACGGTAATCGTATAATTCCAGCACCTGAAGATCCTGATCTGTCTCTT
>CAWZYX010000007.1:0-50337 GCA_963966315.1 uncultured Winogradskyella sp.
ATAAAGGATAGGGCAATTCAATTTTTTGATAGGGAAGTTGAAAATGCATTCAAATCTCATGGACACTCGCAGTCAGATTCACTGCAGCCTAAAGAGTTGACAGAATTGCTAAATTACTTTTGTGACACGAGCAAGGTTCAAAATTACTATAATCCCTTTGCGGGTATTGCCTCGTTGGCTTTAAGCTTACCGGCGCACATAAGATATCTAGGTGAAGAAATAAATCAAAAAACTTGGTTAGTTGGAAAACTTAGAATGTATATGTATGAACGTTCGAATTCAATGAACTATCAATGTGCTAACAGCATTGAAAAATGGACGTTTCCGACGGCTGATAAATACGACTTTATTGGATTCAATCCTCCTTTAAACTTGAGGTTAAAACCATCAGACATTGATTTTTTAGATTCTGAATACGCTTATGCAAGAAACGCAAATTCTCTCATCATATCTAAGTGTTTTGATATGTTAGATGACGATGGGAAGATGGTTTTCGTTATGTCAAGCGGCTTTTTATTTAGCAATGCTAAAAAGGATATTAACCTTAAAAAAGAACTCGTAGATAATGGGCATGTAGAAAAGGTGATTGCTCTGCCAGAACGCATTTTTAATTTCACCTCAATTGGAGTTAATATCATAGTGTTAAACAAAGTATCAAATACTGAAAGAAAAATTGATTTTATTGATGCATCCGATAAGTTTAAGCTCGGTGATGGAAAAATTAATATTCTTGATAATGACGCTATTTTCAAATTATTTGATTCTGATAAGAATAGTAAAAAAGGAACAGTTCATATTAATGAAATCTCTAAAAATGGTTACAATCTGTCCGTTAATAGATATGTATTCGAGGATCTTAATCTTTCAGTTGGTGAAGCTCACAACTTAGTACGGTTGAAAGATCTGGTAACTCCTTTACCACGAACTACAGAAACTGTTGATGGTGATGTAAAGTTTGTCAGAATAAGAGATCTGTCAAATAGCCCATTGGAATCTATTAAGTCTTTCAAGGATATAGAGATAAAAAACTCAACAATCAGAATTAGTCCACTTTTAGATAATTCTCTTTTGTTAGCAACTACATGGAAATCTTTAAAACCAACCGTATATAAGAAGCAAGGTGAGAATATTTATTATGACTCAAACTCAATTTTTGCGTGTACGGTAGATGAATCAAAAGTAGACCTAGACTACTTAATTCTCGAGCTCAATAAAGATTATATTCAAAAACAATTGGAGCAGAGGAGTATTGGCACAAGCATCTCTCGAATTAACCGAAAGGATCTTCTACAAATAGAAGTGGTAGTACCGGATCGGAGTACTCAGGAAAAAAGAAAGCTCGACTTTAAAGAATCCGTAATAAAGGAACACCAAGAAAAATTTGAAACTCTAAAAAAACAATTAGGGGTAGACATAGCAGATGAAAATAGTTTTCTTAGGCATAAAATATCTGGAACCCTAAAGAATATAAGGGGGTCTTACAATAAGCTGAAGGATATTATTGACAATCAAATATCTAAAGATTTACCGGAGGTGTATGAATATAAACTAAGCCCAAAGCTCACAACAAATCTAGGGGATTATTTGTCCAGATTAGATCGCGACATAAAATCTGTTCATAGAGCTGTTAAGAATGTTGGTCTGGAACTTACAATGCTTGACATTAAGCTCGAAACAATGAATTTCATAAAGTTTATTGAAGATTATGTTGAAGAGGTTAAGAGCAGACCACATATTAATTTCTTGATAGATCTCGACATAGATGAGGAAGCTCTAAAAGATAATAAAATCAAGGAAGTTAATTTCAGAGGAGATAAGGAAATTCTATACCAAGTATTTGATAATATCATTGAAAACGCTGAGCGTCATGCTTTTTATGAATCTGGTAAAGATGAAAATAGAATAAATGTTCTGTTACTTTATGATTTTGAGGAATTAAATGTTCAGTTAGATTTCGCCAATAATGGTAAACCACTTCCAGAAGACTATTCACATGAGGCGTTTACGAGAAAAGGAAGTACTGCTGGGAAAAATGCCGGTAATGGTTTTGGTGGATGGTTTATGAATGAAATAATGAAAACTCACAACGGAAAATTTGGATTTACAGATGAAACAGGCTGGGAAGGAATTCAAGGGGACGATGTAACCACAATTGAACTTACATTCCCAATAGAAATAAGAATATAGATTATGTATAAAGTTTTATGGTTTGATGATGAGTGTACTACGCTCGAAGATATAGTTGAGGATTGTCTATTAAACGACATCCAATTAGTTGGTTTTAGCAATGCAAAGGAAGGTTTAAAAACTCTTAACAAAGATCATTACAGGTTCGATGCCATCTTGCTAGACGGTATGTTTTTTAATGACGCTAAACAAAAAGGGGATCCTGACGAAAGTGCATTTGGAGAGGTTGCTATCGCGTTAGGGCAACTAGAAGCAAAAGGAATTGTATTGCCATGGTTCATTTATTCAGGTCAAAAGAACTTTGTCAAAGAAAAAAATAAGTTGGTTGAATTATTATCAAAAAAGGCATATGCCAATGGAAAAGTCTTTGATAAAAATAACGATGAAGATTTTATTAAGCTCTGCGAAGAAATTAAAACTGCTGCTGACTCTCAGCCGGTAACCCAAGCGAGGCATAATAATCCGGAGTTAATGCAAATATTTGAAAAGGGATATCTAGGACAAGATGAAGAAGATCAATTAATTCAATTGATAATAAAACCTTTACCCACTAACCGGTCTGAAATAAAAGACTTCCTCACAAATATTAGAAGCTTACACGAAAGTTGCTTAATTAAGCTAGAAAGTATACGAGTAATTCCTAATGCAAATGAGAAATTTGCAAAAATCAATAAGCATTTATCGGGTAATAAACGGTGGGACGATATCTCAAAACAACTAATACCAACTACACATGAATACCAAAACTCAGCGGTAGAGAATTTAAATGCTTGGATTTACTTTACATGTGGAACTTACATTCACAATCTAAAACAACAACACTTTGCAGGCTATATGATTTCAAACTACGCTGTAGAATCTTTAAGACATGGCTTGTTCGAAGTTTTATTATGGTTCAAAAAGACTTATAAAGAGAATATGTAATAGTGCACATATACTGCACATATTAAAATTACATTTACAGTATTATTGAAATCTTATTTTTATAGTGTATGATAACAGGAGAACTTAAATCACAAGTAGATAAAATTTGGTTAACATTTCATTCTGGGGGTGTGACTAATCCGTTAAGTGTCATTGAACAATTCACCTATTTATTGTTCATAAGACGGCTTGATGAAAGACAGCAATTAGAGGAGAAAAAGGCTCAAATGACCAAGAAACCCATCAAGAATGTGATTTTCACCCCAGAGCAAAGAGACTTGCGTTGGAGTTCGTTCAAGAACAAAGACCCAGAAAGTATGTATGAGCTGTTTACAAAGCCTTCAGTTGATGGTATGACAGTCTTCGATCATATGAAACAAGTGGGTCATCAGGCTGGGATCTTTGCTGATTTTATGAAAAATGCCAATTTCATTATTGCTACACCAAAGACCCTTGACTTGGTAGTTCAAATGATAGATTCCATCAACATGGAGGATCGCGATACCAAAGGTGACTTGTATGAGTATATGCTATCTAAAATTGCTTCTGCAGGTACTAACGGACAGTTTAGAACCCCAAGGCATATCATTAGAATGATGGTAGATATCGTACAACCTAAAAAAGATGATATCATTTGCGACCCATCAGCCGGAACCGCAGGTTTTTTGGTAACTGCTAGTGAATATTACCGGGACAACCACAGTGATTGGTTCTTAGATAAAGACTTTAGGGAGCATTTTAATGACGAAATGTTCAATGGCATTGAAATAGATGATACCATGGTGCGTATTGGCGCCATGAACTTACAGCTGCATGGTATTGAGAGTCCAAATTTAATCAAGGATAATGGCCTGGGAGAGGGTTTGGCAGAGATTAGAAATAGGTACTCTTTGATTCTGGCCAATCCCCCTTTTAAAGGAGCTTTAGACTATGATGAGGTTGAAGGATCTATTCTTAAAATAGTCAAATCTAAAAAGACTGAATTACTATTCTTAGCTCTTATGCTTAGAATGCTTAAAACAGGCGGTAGATGTGCGGTCATTGTGCCGGATGGAGTGCTCTTTGGAAGTTCTAAGGCTCATAAGCAGATACGGCAGGAAATTATTGAAAATCACAAGTTGGATGCGGTGATATCCATGCCCAGTGGGGTGTTTAAACCCTATGCAGGGGTAAGTACGGCTGTATTGTTTTTTACAAAAACAGGTACCGGCGGCACAGATAAGGTATGGTTCTATGATATGCAGGCAGATGGTTACAGTTTAGATGACAAGCGTTCACCGGTTAAAGACAATGATATTCCAGAGATACTATCCAGATACCATTCCATGGAGAATGAAGAGTCTAGGGCTAGAACCGAAAAGAGTTTCTTAGTGCCTTTTGATGAGATTAAGGAAAACGATTGGGATCTCTCCATAAATCGCTACAAGGAAATTGTTTATGAGGAAATAGAATACGATCCGCCTGCTACTATTATCAGTGATATTGAAGCTTTAGACAAACAACGTGAAGAGGCTTTAAACGTTTTAAAGGAAATGCTGAATGGTTAGATTAAAGGATATTGCGAAAATTACTGCAGGGCAAGCTGCGCCTAAGGAATTTACCAATACTGGCTTACCTTTTATTAGGGCAGGTCATCTTGAGGATTTATTGTCTGGTTTGGATATTGATAGCCTTCCAAAAGTATCTGAAAAAGTAGCTCGGACAAAAAGATTAAAACGTATACCAAAAGGGACGATATTGTTTGCTAAAAGTGGAATGAGTGCTACTAAAAACAGGGTTTATATTACAGGAGCGGATGCATATTTTGTTAGCCATTTGGCAGGAATATTACCAAATACACAATTTTCAACTTCATATTTATCCAGATTTTTATCATGGTATAATCCTTCAAAATTGATTTTGGATTCTGCTTATCCAAGTATAAGATTAGAAGACATTAATAATTTAAAAATCCCACTACCACCACTAGACCAGCAAAAACAAATAGCATCCATATTAGATACCGCAGATGCCTACCGACAAAAAACAAAAGCCCTCATAGATAAATATGATGCCCTTACACAGTCCTTGTTTCTGGATATGTTTGGGGATTCATGGCTTAATCCAAATAATTTTCCCCTTAAGATGTTACGTGATTTAGTTAATGATGGAAAAATCATTACCTATGGGATTGTTCAAGCTGGTGAGCATATTGATAATGGTATCCCGTACATTAGAACAGGCGATATTAAGGATGGCAAAATTATTACAAAAGGATTAAAAAGAACTAGTAACGAAATAGCACAGGCTTATAAAAGGTCAAAATGTTCGGCAGGGGATATTATAATGAGTATTAGAGCAACAGTTGGAACAATTGCATTTTTGCCTAATTCTCTTCATGGTGCGAATTTAACCCAGGGTACCGCACGAATATCAACTGATAAGAATAAAGCAAATCCAATATACTTATTCCATTGTATTAAATCTGAAGGCATTCAATTAAAAATAAACCGTCAGACTAAGGGTGCAACATTTAGAGAAATCACTTTAACTAGATTGAGAACTATCAAAGTGCCTATTCCACCATTGGTGTTACAAAACCAATTTGCAGAGCGTATAAAGGCGATTGAAGCTCAAAAAGCATTGGCACAGAAAGAACTGAATAAAGCAGATGAGTTGTTTAACAGCCTGTTACAACAGGCGTTTAAAGGAGAGTTGGTGTAAAGAATAAATAAAGATTGATATGGGAAACACAAATCAAATAAAGAGTTTAAAGGACACCATTAAGAGCATAGATATTTCGCATTTATTCGCTAAAAATCTAAAACATGGTGTTTCACATCATGATTCTAATTGGGAATTGTTTGAACCTGCAAGATTCATTTATTCTTTTTTTGCATTTAACATGCTTTATGAGATTGACTGGAAAGAGTCCCTAAAACGCAGAAAAGTTTGGCATTCTAGGTCTAAAAAATATGGACATGCTTCTAATAAAATGGTTTTGTTATTAAAATTTATTTATTCAAAAAGGGGTGAAAAATCCTTTAAAGAATATTATTCGAAATATGATGGTTCTTTAAGACTGTTAGATAATTCATACCAAATTGTGCCAGATTATAATATAAACCGACCGGACCTTAATGATTTTTTGGTAAAAGAAGATTCGTATGTAAACAATTATAGACGTTCTTTAAAAAATTTGAAAGATGATAAATTCAGTATTCAAGATCATTATAAACTTTTGATATTCTGTTATCAAATTAGAAATAACGTATTTCATGGTTTAAAAAAAGCTTCTGAAATGATTAAGAGTGGGCAAAGAGAACGCCTTGTAGATTATTCAAATATACTAATCGCAACAAAGGAAATGTTTTTTGATATTATGGAAGAGGAGATTGGATATTTGCCTGCTAATGATGATAACCTTAAAGAAAATGCTGGAATAATTTCATACCTATAAATTTGAATTTGCCATGATTAATTTAAATAGTTTAACTAAAATCGGGGATGTTTTAAATTCAGAAGGAGCAATTCTTGCTCTCTATGAGGATCAAGAAAAGAAGTTTTATTTAGGCTCTTTTCTAAATGACGGATCAGGGACGGTATATTATGCCGTAGACCTCTATTATTTTAAAAGTTATCTCAAATCAGAAATAACATTAAAGCAACTCTACCTGAAAAGTTCTTCCTTTTTAGTAAAATTTAAATTTCGAAAAACGGAAAAAACATATTTAAAAGAGGATTTTACTGATTTACTTCAGTGTGGTAAGGATTTTTATAAAAATATTCCAGCTTCCATGAAATCGTACCAAATTGAAAAAGATTTTACATAATGGGTAAGTACAAGAACAGAGGCAGTTAAAATTTAATCGAAACGGTTTTAGCATGGGTTAAAAGTGGTGAAATTAAAATGCCTAAAATTCAAAGCCAATTTGAAGATCAAACGTCATGGAGTAACAGTAAGGCAAGAATGAAAATGTTGAATGATGTTTATGAAAATTTTAATGATAGAATTAATTGGATCAAATAAATATGAATGCAAAACAGGAGTTCACAAATAATCAAATATGGGTTTTAACGTTTAGAGGAGCCTTTCAAAGAGCCGGTATATATTCCTCAGATGTGTCTAATACTCAAAAGACTCAGTTTAAATTTAAACTTAGAGGATTTGTTGAAAACTTGGTTGAGGCAGAATATTTGAAAGGGGCTGTGTCAGAGCAGAATCATTTGCATAATATAAAGGAAGTTCAAAGCTATTCTCAGAATTTTAATAGCATATTGATTAATTCTGAATTAAATTTTGGCGTAAGTCAAAAAATATTAAACCTCTATTTAAAGCATCAATGGTGCTTGGGAAGAATACCGGAACCACCTCATTTCCCGATGGATCGAATTATTCAAATTAAATTGGGTTGTAATCCTATTGTAAACTGGACTAAAATGACAGATATCAATCAATATAATTCTGTTATTAAGAAAGCCAGAGAAGAAGCAACAAAACAAGGGATAAAGTCTTTGGCTGAACTCGAATTAAAATTATACAATCACTAAATGAAAATCATTCAACAATCTAGTAAAGCCCAGGATCGGACACTTAATATCTGGTTCCAGAAACTTCAACAAGGAGAGATCAAGTTACCTCGATTTCAGCGATTTCAAGCATGGGATAAAAGACGTATTACAAGCCTACTTGAAACAATATCCTATAATTTACCGCTTGGGGTGACCCTTTTACTTGAGGTAGATGAGGAAAAGTTTATTTCAAGATACCTTGCTACAGCGCCAGAAACAGGGGTGAAGGTCAATGAGCACCTTCTTGATGGACAGCAACGATTGACAGCTCTGTGGCGAAGTATGAACAACAATTATGAAAATGAAACTTACTTCATTTACATACCAGAATTTGATAAGGAAGATGACAGTATTGAAAGTGACGATATGATGGCATATTGCCAAGGAAGATGGTCCAGAAAAGGAAAAAGATACCCTATTTGGGCAGATAATCCGAGTGCGTGTTTTAAAAAAGGTCTTATTCCCATGAATTTATTGAGACCAATGGATATTAAATCTGAGATTGATGGTTGGATTAAAGAAGCAGTTGAAGGCTTAGAACCAAAGAATAGGCAAGATCCAGAATTCGTTGATAAGTTCATTGCCTATAATGATGCTAAGACAGCTTTAGACAAAAAAATCACTGAGCTTCGAGAAATTGTTAGTCATTATAATCTGCCTTTTTTATCATTACCTTCTAGTACCCCAAAGGAAGTAGCATTGAAAGTGTTTATTAATATGAATACTAACACCAAACCACTTTCAATTTATGATGTCATTGTTGCTGAAATTGAAAGTGTAAAAGGTGTCTCACTTCATGATTTGCAATCTCACCTTGATGAAAAACACCCAAGAGTAGCTAATTATTTCTCGCTTGAACAACTAATTCTGGCAACTTCTGCCCTACTACAAGACAAGTTTCCGAATAATACAGGTATGCTCAATATGAGCAAAGGGAAAATGGTGGAAAACTGGGATATTTTGGAAGACGGTTTAAGCAAAATGAGCACATTCCTTACTAATGAGGGTATTTATAATAGACAGCTCTTACCCACTAATGCGGTTTTGGCTGTTATAGCAGCATTGTATAGTGTAATACCTGAAACACTAGATGAACGAGGTAAAGCAGAAATATTATTAAAGAAATACTTATGGTCTTCTTTCTTTACTGACCGGTATGAAAACACTGCTGCAACAAGAGCCTTTAAAGATTTCAGTATGCTTAAGAGAATTATTCTTAAGGATCACAAGGAGAACGGACTTCCTTATCATGAAGATGATGTGCCAGTTTTAAATAGGGAGTTACATTCAATTTCAGATATAGAATTTTTAACAAGGACAGGATGGCCGAAGCGAGAGAACATTAGAGCAAGGGCTATTATGTGTGTTGCTTCAAAACTTGGTGCTTTTGATTTTTCTGATGGGCAAAAACTTACCATCGAGAATCTTTCTAACAGAGATTATCACCATATATTTCCAAGAGCTATTCTTCAGGAATTGGATATTAATCCAGATCTGGCACTCAACTGCGCAATCATTACATCTAGTACTAATAAGAGCCTTGGAGCCAAAGCACCGATTCAATACATTAAAGAAAAATATAATGTGTTTGATGAACAGACAATCAAACACAGGCTTCATACGCATTTGATTCCAACGGCTCGACTTACTGAGCTAGAAGACACTCATAATGGTGATGAAAATTATTTAAAGAGACAGTTTGAAATGTTTGTACGTGAACGTGCGGCTCTTATTAAAGAAGCAGCTGAGCAGCTTTGTGAAGGCAAACATATTTCAGTTGAAAGTATTTTATCGAGCAACACTGGCGTTTCAATTGAAGTAAGGGAGCTTGATGAAGAAATTAGTAAGATTGAGTTAGCTACCCGTAAACTTATCGCTGAAAAGCTAACGTTAACTAGTCAAGGGTTACAAACTCTTTTTAACCCCAAAATCCTGGAATCTGCGCAAGGAAAATACAACAGTTGGCTGCGTAAAAACCCCGGTGAAGAAGTTGAAAATCCGATGTCTATAAGAACCGTTTTAAACAATCTTACCCTTTCTGAATATAAGGACATACTAGTTTCTAAGAACAACTGGGCTATGTTTGAAGATGTCTTTGAAACTAAGGGTAATGTATTAAACAGATACACGCAATTAGGGACGATGAGAAACCGTATACGACATGATAATAAATTGAATACGGTGGAAAGAAAAGATGGTGAAGCTGCTATTGAATGGTTCAATAAATGCCTAATTGATTACATAATATAGATGAGCAATTTTCAGTTTTTACATAAAGAATGGTTATCACTTTATAAAAAGCTAAGTAAAGCAGAGCAACGGGTCTTTACTGAACCGGTTTCTAGTGCAAGTTATTGTAGGTTAGTTTTGGAAGAGATGGTTCATCAATTATATGATCTCGAATTCCTCGAAAAACCTTTCAATCAAGAATTGCATAACCTCATGAAGTATGAGGAGATGAAAAATATTTTACCCTCTCAATTGGTTGAGGGTCTTCATATAGTTCGTAAAATCGGAAATAGAGCCTCACATTATGGCAAAAAGGTGCCCTCTAAAGATGCCTTAGTAAGCATTCGATATGTCTATGATTTTACTAAATGGTTCGCTCAAACCTACAGTCAAGAATTACCAGATCTTCCTGGAGGCTTTGATGAATCCTTCTTACCAAAAATTGGAGAAAGGCAGCGGATAATTAAGGAACAGCAAAAGGAGCAAGAAAAAGAGCGACAGACGTTAATTGCTCGAATTGAAAAATTAGAGGCTGAGAGGCAAAGTATTTTAGAGAAGGCTCAAGAAAACGAGTTTGCATTAAAGGCTTATAATGAAGAACGTATTGCTGCGGCAAAAGCAGTCCAGAAACAAAAGGAACAACGTGTAATTCCAATTACAACAGAGTTTACAGAAGCTGAGACAAGAAAACATTTAATTGATGTGCTTCTCAAGGAGGCTGGTTGGTCAGATCTTCAAAGGGGTAGAGATTTAGAATACCCGGTTAAGGGTATGCCCATTACGACGGATAATCCTAAAGGTAATGGCTTCGTGGATTATGTTTTATGGGATGATAATGGTAAACCATTAGCATTAGTAGAAGCAAAGCGTTCATCTGTTGATTTGGAACAAGGGCGACATCAAGCATTTTTGTATGCTAATTGCCTTGAAGAAATGCATGGTCAAAGACCAATCATATTCTATTCGAATGGCTATGAATCTAAAATATGGGAGGATACCTTTTATAGCACTCCTAGACTGGTAAATGGATTTTACACTAAAGAAGAATTACAGTGGTTAATCCAAAGAAGATCTACAATAAAAGATCTTAGAAATGCTGAAATTGATCCCCAAATTGTAAATAGGCCATACCAGTTAGAAGCAATTAATCGATTAGCAGAAAGTTTCATTGTAGATTCTCCTTCTGGTATAAGAGGAAACAAAAGAAGAGCCCTTTTAGTCATGGCGACAGGAAGTGGTAAAACTAGAACTGCTGCTGCTCTGGTAGATGTGCTATTTAAAAATAATTGGGTAAAAAGAGTCTTGTTTCTGGCTGATAGAAATGCCTTGGTTACGCAAGCTAAGAATAGTTTTAGGGAGCATTTACCCGAACTGTCATCAATTGATTTAACACAGGAAAAAGAAAATGATTCTACTCGCTTAGTATTCAGTACTTATCCCACAATGATGAATAAAATAGATAACATAAGATCTACTGATGGTAGATTTTATGGTGTCGGGCATTTTGATATAATTATTGTCGATGAGGCACATAGATCAATCTACAACAGGTATAAGGCGATTTTCGATTATTTTGATGCTGCTCTAGTTGGATTGACTGCTACACCAAAAGAGGGGATAGATCATAATACCTACGAACTTTTTGAGTGTGCCAATGGTGATCCTACTTTTTTATATGAATTACACCAGGCGATACCACAATACTTAAGTCCATATAAAAATATAGATGTATCGACAGATTTTATCCGGGGGGGGATTAAATACAAAGAGTTGTCGGAAGAGGACAAATTGAAGTATGAAGAGACTTTTGAAGACCAAACTACTGGATTGTTTCCAGAAGAAATAAGTTCCAGTGCCATGAATAAGTGGCTATTTAATAAGGACACCGTCATCAAGGTGTTGGATACTCTTATGGAGCATGGTCTCAAAATTGAAGGCGGCGACAAAATAGGACGTACAATTATATTTGCAGTTAATCAAAAACATGCGCAATTCATAGTCGATTGTTTCACTGAAAGATATCCAGATAAGCCTTCTGGGTTTATTGCAACTATACACAACAAAGTCTCTCATGCTCAAAGTTTAATCGATGCTTTTTGTGATAAGTATGAAGAAAAGAACCCACAAATAGCGGTATCAGTAGATATGATGGATACTGGGATTGATGCAATTAGAGTATTAAATCTAGTGTTCTTTAAAGTAGTAAGGTCCTATGCTAAATTTTGGCAAATGATTGGACGTGGCACAAGACTTTGTGAAGACGTCTATGGTCCTGGACAGCCTAAAGATCATTTTTTAATATTTGATGTTTGTGGAAACTTCGAATTCTTTGATGTTCAGAAAAGAGGTAAGGAAACGACCATGAGTAAGTCCATTAGCCAGAATATTTTTGAAACTAGATTGCACCTAGCAAGACTATTATCTGAAACTGGTGATTCTGAAGATTTACTTTTATCAAATTCAATACGCGACAAACTTCATAGGGAGATTCAGAGCTTGGATAAATCCAGGTTTCAGGTTGCTATGAATTTGAAGTATGTTGATCAATTCAGTAACAGGTATAAATGGAATAATATATCCAGTAACGATGTACATATCATTGAAGAATACCTTTCAGAATTACCCTTACCAGATAAAGTGGATGAGACTGCCAGAAGATTTGATCTAATGATGTTGAAGCTTCAGCAAGCAACTTTGTTAATGGCCGGAACGAAAAAGAACTTTGAGAATAAACTAGTTGAAATTGCTGAAGGTTTAAGTAAAAAGTACACAATCCCTGATGTCTTAAAGTCAAGACCAATTATTGAAGGCGTCGTGAGGCAAGGCTTTTTTGAAGGTGTTTCTCAAAAGAAGTTAGATGAAGTTAGGGATGAACTTAGAGAGTTAGTAAAATATCTAGACACGTCATCAAGAACTGTTGTGTATACTAACATGATTGATTCTGAGGTCACTTTGAAAGTTAATGAAGCTGATTTAAATAGTAATTATGGTGTTGCCTATAGAAGACGGGTGGAAAGTTATATTCGAGAAAATAAGCATCAATTGACCATTTCTAAACTCGTGAATAACCAGCCGATTACTTCTAAAGAGCTTACACATTTAGAAAAATTACTTTTTGACAATGAAGACCGAGGCACTAAAGAGGATTTTATAAAAGAATATGGAGAAGAACCCTTGGGTGTTTTTATTAGAAGCCTGGTTGGACTGGATACTAAGGCTGCTCAGAGTGCATTTACCGAATTTATTCAAACAGGAAATTTAAGTGCGGATCAAATGACTTTTATCCAAAGGATAATATCGTTTTTAACTGTAAACGGAACTATTGATCCATCAATGTTATTTGAACCACCATTTACAGATATGAATGATCAAGGTATACTCGGTGTTTTTGATGATGGGCAGGCTCAAAGGGTAATAAACATTATTGAGCGGATTAACGAGAATGCAGAGGCCGGATAAAATAGTGTGAAAATAGTTTGAAGTAATTTAAGGGCCCAAAAGGTTATGGTTGATAAAAATGAACTAGCATCACAATTAAATTTTCTTTACAAAACAGAGCAAAAGATTGCAAAAATGATTGAAGAATCAGGGTTGAGATTCTCGATAAACAAATTGACAGCGGTTCTTGGTGAGTATTATGTATATAGAACATTGAGTGATGAACCAGATCTCTTTGAATCAATTGAGCCTCAAACGATATCAAATGCTGATTTTGATTTAAAGGGACAAATTTCTGTGAACTCACCTCTTTCAGGTTATTTTGATTTTGGCGAAATAAGGATAGAGGTAAAAACAAGACGTAATCAGAAAGGCTCGAAATATCTAAGTAGTGTTAAGCCTGAAAAGTTCGATTTATTATGTGTTGTTGATATTGCAGCTAATTATAATTTAAATCAGATATTTTTTGTCAAAAGTGAAACCGCTCAAAAATTTCTCGATACAAAACGACAGAGGTTAATTTTTAAAGAGCACATGGCTTTTTTGAAATTATAACGAAACACTTTTTCTAATAAGTAAAACTACTTATGAAATTCAATTTGATTAATTTGTAGTAAACAAAGGTGACCTTTTCGACACCTTATTTATTTATTAGATCATAACATATTGAGCAAAAGGCTTTAATGGTCGCTGGTTCGAGTCCAGCTCCCGCTACAAAGAAAACCAGTTGCAACGCAACTGGTTTTTTTATAGAAGTAGATCCAGCACTTGTGCTTTGATCTACTTCTATAAAAACCATTGACTGCTCTTGCAGTCACGGTTTTCTTTGTAAAGCCCTCCCCACTCTGGACCATTCTGACGTTGGAGTCAGAATGAATCCAGCCATCTTCAACATTTTTAAATTTCTAATGGAAAGAAATTGGTTCGATAACTTTTAAGCATGAAAAAGATGGCTTTGCCATCTGGTTTTCTTTGTAAAGCCCTACCCACTCTGGACCATTCTGACATTGGAGTCAGAATGAATCCAGCCACTGAATCATTTAGGAAGTGATGGGATAGTTATTGAATAAACAGCAACTGTTTTCTGATGTACAACTGGCAATTTATCAAGCCGAGATATGAGGCATTCACGCTGACATGAAAACGCGATATGAACATGATAAAGAGCTCCTCGATTCTCTATTGCTTTTAATTGATGATTACCAGGTCGAATAAACGGTTCTCATCTTCTCAACTTTAGGTTCAGAGGAAGCGGTAATAAGTTTATTCAGGAATGTAGCCAGACAATTTTGGCAGGCAAAGAAAAATCCCATCAGATCTCTCTGATGGGATTTTAAATCAAGATGAATTTTGGTTAATTCCGGGTCTACCAGGATTTTAATAAGATACGAAGTCCGGAACGCACTAAGGAGACTTCTCCCTGAGCTTCGCGGCGTTTTTCCCATGCTTTACTGTTGGCCTCGCGCTCTGCCTCAGTTCTTAAAACATAAGAGCCACCAATCGCTGTTTTAAAGTCCTGGAAGCGAGCAATAATCCAAACATTGGCACCATCAGGACCACGACCAATACTGATATTGCCCATGGAATTGGTCATGCCGTCAGGCAAATTATCTTCCATATATGCCTTATGTGCAGTTTCAAATTTGGACATACTCTCCACATTTAGCAGATAATACCTTTGAAATGGGTAAGGTTCCTCGGATTCTCCGTGGTTGGTAATGGTGCGTCCGCTTGCCGAACTAAACCCTGATTCTGTTTGTTGATTCACCCTGGTTAGGAAGAGGTTCCAGGTGTCATCTCCCCCGGAATACATGTCGCCCATGGCATCCAGACTACCTGAAAAAACCACGGAGTGAGAAAAGTTGTTCCCGCTGTCATTAAAGTGATTTTCGTAGAGAGACACCGTGACGCCCTCTGGTTTGTTCTCCGAGAAATAATCATCGAATAGGTTAAATACCGATGCCACATCCTGAGATTCCACCGTGAAATTGTAGACCGTAAAATACGAGTCCTGGGCATTACAAACGACCCCTAAAAACAGGGCACAGATTAAAATGAATTGTTTCATAATTACATTGAGATTTAGTTAATGATTAATTAATAGTCCCCGGAAGATAGGTATAATTATACCATTTCCACGTTTTCCATCCATTGGAAACCTGAAAATTTTAAAAATAAAAGCCTCCCGTACATACAGGAGGCTCCTTGTTCGAACTATAATTATCAAAATAAACTATGCCAGTTTCATCATTCCCGCGTCATCTATCTGCTCAGACCCTTTGGCTTGCAACTGCTTTTTACTGTAAATAAGAATAGGAATCTCTACCTGATCTTCAATGGCCCTCACCATGTCCTTGTGCATTAGTTTGGTCCAGAAACTGTTGCGCTGACGTTCCATCATCACTAGAATTTCGGGCTTATGGGTGTTGAGCTGTTCGAGAATACCGTTTTCAATGTCCTCAGAGCGCTGCGAAGTGTACTCGATCTCGGAGTAGCTAATGCGCTTAGTGATCTCGTTTTTAAGCCATTCCACTTTTTCATCGATCTGCTCATCTTTGGTTTTCTCCACATGGAAAACACGGATGCCGGCTTTAAATGGAGAGGCCAGGGTGGTCAAACTATGGATGGCCTTGATATCCGACTCGTCAAAGTCGGTGGCGTACAAAAGGGTAGACAGTTCCTTGAAAGCGGAATCCAGAGGCAGTACCAAAAGAGGGCAAGCCAGATGCTTCATAAGCATGTCGGCAGTAGAGCTTCTGAAGATGCCTCTAAGGGTGTAGGATTTTTTAGAACCAACCACCACAAGATCGGGATCCAGCTCTTCAGCGGTTCTTAGTATACCATCTCGTGTATCGTCATTTCGTTTGACATGGTAGTTGATTTCAGACAGATCAAAGCCTTCACCCAGATGCTTTTTACAGTAATTCTGTAAAATGCGTTTTTGCTCTTCCGAATAATTGTCTTCAAGCGAGGTTCTGGCGCGTACCGAGGTGGTTACCAGGGGTAAGAGGTCGTACACATGCACCAAATGCAGGTCTGCGTCGAGAGACTTACTCAGCTGGTAAACGTATTGAAGTGCCTTAGCACTTTTTTTATTGAGATCGGTAGCGTATAAAATGGTTTTCATGAGCTTTATATGTTTTGCTGCAAAATTAAGGGGCCTTTGGCGATAAGACTATGACATAGGTCATAAACTTTTATGGTCTATTCCCTGGATTAAAACCTCAGCTGATAGGTTCCCGAATGGGTCTTAATACTAAAGATATACAGGGCCTCATCGAGACGTCGATCAATGGGAATGCATTGATATGTAAGATTGGCTATATGTGTTAAAGGGTTTCAGCGCCGCGCTTTATGGACAAGGGTTCCCAGCCAGTGCCCTAAAAAGGCAACAGGTACCGCAATAACGAGTAAGGACATGATTTCAAACGGAAATAAATTGTGATCGGTAGGGTCTATTCTTAGGTCATCAAAGATACGTCCCAGGGCTGCTACTATCACACCCACACACAAAAACAAGGGACTCAGGTAAGTACTGTTTTTGTAATAGAGGCTCAGCCCGAGAGCCGATATAAAAACACTGACCCCAAGGATCAGATAGATGTGAATGCCCATCACATAAGCCTCATTGTAATCGTTGAACCAGTAACACAAAGCCCCGCAGACCATGCCCAGCACAAGGGATATTATTTTATGTCTATAGGTCATTTTATCATATGTATTTAGGTGTTACTCCACCATTACAGAATCGCCTGGAGGAACTGCTTAGCCCTAAGATAGCACAATTTTAAGGATCGTGGCCACCCCAATGGAGAGAATAAGTGTCAGAGACAGGTTCCTGAACTTCGATTGGGGTATGTAGTGGAGGATCTTTTTACCCATCCAGGAGCCTAGCAGACCGATCAGTAACAGAAACGGTACATATTTAAGATCGTGTGCATGTATGTAGCCATTGTAATAATAGACAAAAGTTCTGGAAAAATCGATCATAAAATCGATAAAGGCCGAGGTGGCAATAAAGACGCTCTTCTCCAGGTTAAAGGCGGCCATGGTCAGTCCCCTGATGGCCCCTCCCGTTCCCAGTAAGCCCGCAGAAAAGCCTGAGAACGACCCGCCAATAATAGCGTTTCGTTTATTGGGAGCGATCGAGAGTTGGTTGTTGATAAGAAATAACAGGCTTAGGCCTATTAGAAATATGCCTAAGGTGATCTCCAGATATTCCGTTTGAAACACATTGGAAAGGAAACCCCCTATCACCACAAAAATAACCGAAGGAATACCAATATTGATGAGTAGTTGTTTATCCAGCCCCTTTTTGAACAGGAAGATCTTACTGAGGTTACTGGAGAGGTGGAAAATGGCCGTTAGGCCTAAGACCGAGTAGAAGTCAAAATAGAAATTTCCTACCGGTACAAAGAACACAGAGGAACCAAAGCCTCCTATGGTGCCCAGGATCTCGGCGCCCAGGGCCAGCAGCAGAAAAACAGAATTGATATCCCTCACAGGGTGTTTGTGTTATACTTTTTTAAGGGACCATTTGTGGTCCTTGCTCCTGACGGCAAAGAGGTTTCTGGAGAGCATCACAGATCTTATTGCCGGAGGGCCATCCATAAAATCCCTGGATAGGGTCACATGGGTAGGATCCTCAAATAAGTAATGAATGGTCTCACCATCGGGATTGATGGCCAGTTCCCCATAGCTGTAATCGACCATGTATTTATCGAGCAGGTCATTCTGCCCCAGTACATTTCGGTACAGTTTAAGGACAATGGCCAGACCATCGTTAAAATGGGTGGCATTGAGGAACTGAGGTTCCAGCACGGCGGTACCCGTACGGTCAATGTAACCGAAATAGAGAATACCTTCTCTTTCCTCGCGGATGAGGCAGCGCCCCGAACTAAAGACAGGATAAGACCTGCCATCCATTTCTTTTAGTACCAGATCCCTTCTGAAATCCACTACAAGTGCGCCTTCAGTATTGATGAATCCCCAGGCATTTCCTTTTTGAACAGCGGCGAGGCCTTCGTGAAATGGGGAGACAAAGTCCAGGCCAGTAAGCTCCTGATTATAAGCAAACAGTGGGACCATTAAAAAAAAGGTGGTGATGGCTACTAATCGTTTCATGACGCGGTGCTTTTAGGTTAAGACACTAAAATATAGCAGTATAAGCCCACGCACAATGACGCAGATCAGTATTCAGGTCACTTTAAAAGAGGCCGGTGATCTCGCCGGAATCAATAATAGAGATACCAATAGATGCGGGATGGCGCTGATGTTGATTTCAACTATGTTCAGAATGACTGGGTGATTAATGCCCTGTCTTTCCCAATCAGGGCTTCAAAGTATATATTAATGGATATGAAGCGCTGTTTACCCTATACAGCTTTTATCGCTGCGTTGGCAGCAATACTATTTTCTGATGCAGTGCGCAACTCATTATGGAGGTCCTTAATTTAGAGTGATCTTTAATATGCCATGAAGTGAACCTCTATCTCCATATGAGGATGTTTAACTAATTATTTTACCATCTCCCATGGTAATGATTCGATCGGTCCGTTGAGCAAAATCTTCATCATGAGTAACAACCAATAGTGAAAGATTTTCAGATTTACTCAGTTCTTTAAAGATATTAAACACATTATCTGAGTTATAGCTATCCAGATTTCCAGTGGGTTCATCACCCATAATAATACTTGGATTATTGATTAAAGCTCGTGCAATTGCGACGCGTTGTTTTTCACCACCTGATATCTGAGAGGCGCGTTTTTTGGCTAGATGTTCAATATGAAGTAGTTTAAGTTTGGAATGGGCATTATATTCAATTTCTTCTATTGATTTTTCTGCCAGTTTTTTTGCGGGGAGCATCACATTGTCAAGTACTGAAAATTCAGGTAACAGATAATGGAACTGAAATACGAAACCAATGTACTTGTTTCTTATATGTGACAATTCATCTGTTGAAGCTCCGGTTATAAGTTTCTGATTTAAGTACAGCTCACCATCATAGTCCGTATCCATTGTAGATAGAATATATAAGAGAGTAGACTTTCCACAACCTGATTTCCCCATGATAGAGGTGAACTGGCCTTCATGTATCTGAAAACTGATGTCTTTGAGCACATGAAACAGTACGGGTTTCCTGAAGTATTTGTTGATATGTTTCGACTCTAAAATAGCTGCCATTACTGTCCTCTTATGATTTTAACGGGGTCAATTTTCTGAGCTTTTTTTGAAGGTAGGAATCCGGCAAGAAAAGTGGAGATCAAAGCAAAGGAAAAACCAATAACAAAAAACCAAGGATTAAAGTTAATAGGGTAGGTTTCGATTGTTGGTAAGGCCTCAGTTTCAAATGGCATGGTATCAATAAGATGCGCTAGTCCTAAACCAATAATTAATCCCAAAACACCCCCAACTAAACCAATAATCATGGCCTGACTCATAAAAATATACTTTACATCTCTACCTGAAAACCCGGTAGCCTTAAGAATGGCTATATCGTTCATTTTTTCATAAATGAGCATATTAAGAATGTTATAGATACCAAAACCGGCAACAATCAAAAGTGTTACCGATACAGCGTAAGTGATTAGATTTCTTATGGTGGTTCCTGTTTCAAACTGTGCGTTTGCCGTTTTTATGTCAATGGCTCGTAAATTGAATTGTTGCTCGATCTTTTGAGATATGGGTACTGCCCTGTTGATGTCATGTAATTTCACATGAATATCCGTAATGTAATTCTTAGATTTACCCAATACTCGATGGACAGTCTTTATATTGGTAAAGCTCTGTATGGCATCAATATCGGCGACTCCACTTTGATAAATACCAACAATCTTGAGTGGAAAAAAACCACCCTCAAGTGGGCTCACCTGAACGCGATCTCCCACTTTTAAAGACATTTTACTTGCAATACCAGCCCCTAGTAAAATGCTATTGTCGGTGTTTTTTAAGGCCTTGGAAGAGCCTTCTACAGCATAATCATTGAAATTAAAAAAATTAGCTTCTTCAACTGGAAGAATACCGGTTAGATTACCGCCAATTTCTATAGACCCTGCTATATAGTAGATCTGTGTTTCTACCCTGGGTAGTACCGCCTTTACCTCCTTGTTATGAGCCAGGTAATTCATGATCGGAGAGGCATTATGAATTCTTTTTTGTGTTACCTTGGGTCTGATGGAGTGCACCACATTGAGGCTATTCTCGAATTCATCATAAAGATCAATGGGTTGCTCATTTGAAGGCTTTATCTCGTTATAAATATGAATATGAGGTGTTTGATTTAGTATTAGATCATCGAGCATGGCATTTAAGCCCGTCATAAAACACACCAGGGTTATATAGGCACCTATACCAAAGGTAACGCCAAGTGCGGCTATACTCGTTTGCTTAAGTTTAGTGAGCAAATGAGTATTGGCTATACTTAATATAAGACTCCAGTTCGTCACTAGTTCTCTTTATAGATCCTTGTAGATTCTGATAATCCCGAAATGATTTCTACATATTCCAGATTTTCCAACCCCGTTTCAACTCTAATAAACCCTTCATCCGTTAGTACCTGATTGTCGTCATTAAGGTAAGATTTCGGGATGCTAAGAACGCCCTCCTTAAAGGCAATTATGATGTTAGCTTCACCGGAAAGACCAGGGTATAGCTTTGGCGGATCTGTTTGAAAGATGGCTTCTACTAAAAAGGTCTGGTTGCGTTCGTCTTTCTTGGGATATATCTTATGAACCACCGCTTTAAAAACTTCAGAACCATAAGAGTCCAGTGTGATCAGTACTGGCTGCTTGGTTTCAATTCTTACGATATCTACTTCATCCACCAGCATTTCAACAATGAAATTGGTGGCACTACCCACAGTTGCAAGAGGCTCAGAAGCTGTAACTAATTCGCCAGGTTCCTTGTAAAGAGCGTATAATTTCCCTTTAATTTTACTTTTAACAGTGAAATCTCTCGTGTTTATTAAGGAGGCTCTATAATTATTCAGGCTTTGTTCAACGGCAATTTTTAACTCGTTTTCAGTTCTTTTGTATTTGTCCCTAAGTAAATAAAGATTGTTTTTTGAAAGCTGAAAGGAGAGTTTAGAAGCATCGTATTGCGCTTTGGATCCTATGTTTTGCTTCCATAAATTGGCCTGTCTGGAAAAATTGATGGAATCGTTTTGAAACTGAAGTTGGGCAGCTTCGATCTCATCTTGTATACTCTTTAAAATAGTCGAACTACCTTCATAGTTCTGAAGAGCAAGTTCATAGGATAACTTGGAATTTTCAGAATTTAACTTCGGGGTGTTATTGATGATTTGAATAATGGGCTGATCTTTTTCAACCTCAGCCCCTTCTTCTATCAAATTATTTTCCAGAATACCGGAAACTATAGAATGTACATAATACAAACTATCAGGTTGGACTAAAACCGAGGCATATACCGATTCTGTAATTGAATGTTTCTCCACAATGTAAGACTCTCGGTTCTGTGGACAGGCCGTAAATAACAAGGACGAAAACAAGAGACCAGGCAATCTCATATCAATGGAAGCTTATATTTTTTAATGGAGCATATACGATCATTGGCTTTAAAGGCGAACACTGATTCAGAGAGGGCTATGGATTTTAACTCTGGGGAGGCAGCAATGAAGTCCTTAGATAAGGTGCTATGAGGAGGATCCTCACTTAAGAGTTCAACAGCATCACTATTTGGTTTTATGGCCAAACCATCATTAAAGAGTCTGAAATTTTGGAATTGAGGTTTGAGAATCACGTTACCACTGTAATTGACAAATCCATATAAGGAGATGCTATCAACTTTATTGGTGATCATGCATCGCCCTAAGTTGAAAATAACATGTTCTCTTCCATTCAGCTTCACTGTTATAAGATCTTCTCTTAATTCTAGGACAGGAGTACCTTTGAAATCAATACCGCCCCAGAGGTCTCCGTTTTTTACAGTGGCTGAATTTTCGCGCAATGGAGAAATCAAATCAAGATATGTAACCTCCCTAGCAAATAATGCAAGAGGCATCATTATAAGAGTACATAAGGCCATATAGCTTTTCATGATCCACGTTTTTAGTGTCAACAAATAAAGGTAGATCATGAGGCGACTTTTACCAATGATATTGGTCAGTGTTGCTCTGGCCCTAGAAAAGTGTAACAACTAAAAAAGGCCGGTGATCTCGCCATCATCACTAATGTCGATGCCTTCTGAGGCCGGATGCGCCGGGAGTCCAGGCATCCGCATGATGTCGCCGGTAATAGGGATCAGAAAGCCTGCTCCTGAGGCAATTTCAATCTCCCGCACTGTAATGATAAAGTCCTTGGGACGCCCGAGCAGCTTGGGATTGTCCGACAGGGATTTTTGAGTTTTGGCAATGCACACCGGCAGCTTGTCCAATCCCAGTTCTGTGATGCGTTTTAACTGTAGCTTGGCCCGGCTGTTATAGTCTACGTGCTCGGCACCGTAGATTCTTTTGGCGATGGTTTCTATTTTGCTTTCAACGGGCTCGTCCCATTGGTAAAGGGGCTCAAAATCGGAGTGGCAGGATTCAGCCACTTCGATCACATGCTGCGCCAGTTTATGGGCTCCGGCTCCTCCCTTGGCCCATACGTTGGCCACGGCTACCCGGATGTTTCTGACCCTTGCCAGATCCTGGATCAGGGCTATTTCTTCTTTGGTGTCACTTTTAAACCTATTGATGGCGATGATTGGGGTGACCTTGAACTTGGCAATGTTCTCCAGGTGCTTCTCAAGATTGGGAAGCCCCTTTCGCAGAGCATCCACATTGGGCTGGTCCAGAGTGTTCAGGGCGGCACCGCCGTGGTACTTCAGAGCGCGGATGGTGGTGGTGAGCACCACTGCTTTGGGTGAGATACCTGCACTCTGGCATTTAATATCAAAAAACTTTTCAGCACCCAGGTCAAAACCAAATCCGGCTTCGGTCACGGTATAGTCCGAATAGCTCATGCCCATCAGCGTGCCGATCACCGAATTGGTACCCTGGGCGATGTTGGCAAAAGGACCGCCGTGAATGATGGCGGGGTTGCCTTCGATGGTCTGTACCAGATTGGGTTTTATGGCATGGCGTAGCAGTGTGGCCATGGCACCTGCTACCTTCAGGTCTTTGGCATAAATGGGTTGTTTATCAAAGGTATAACCGATAAATATATTGCCCAGTCGGCGTTTGAGATCCCTTAGATCGTTGGCAATACACAGGATGGCCATGATCTCGGAAGCCGCGGTGATATCAAAGCCCGTTTCCCTCGGGATGCCCGAGGTGGTGCCCCCAAGTCCTACAATGATGCGTCTCAGGGCCCGATCGTTCATATCGATCACCCGCTTCCAGGTAATGGTTCTGGGATCAAGACCAAGAGAGTTTGTTTTGCTCTGTATGTTGTTATCAATAACGGCGGAGAGCAGGTTGTGTGCTTTTTCAATGGCCGAAAAGTCCCCGGTGAAATGCAGGTTGATGTCCTCTAGGGGTAGCACCTGAGCATAACCACCACCGGTTGCCCCACCCTTGATGCCAAAGACTGGACCCAGAGAGGGTTCCCGCAAGACTACGGTCGATTTTTTGTTCAGCTGGTTGAGGGCTTCAGAAAGCCCGATGGAGATGGTTGTTTTCCCTTCGCCGGCTGGCGTTGGTGAAATGGCAGAGACCAAAATGAGATGGCTGTTTTTGATCCGATCCCTTTTGATCTTATCCAGTGGGATCTTGGCCTTATACCTGCCGTACATATCGATATCGTTCGGATTGATCCCGAACTTCTCGGCAATGTGGGTGATGGGCTGTAACTGTACTTTTTTGGCAATCTTGAGATCGGTCATAACGGTTAATTTATTTCTGGTCCTTCAAAAATAACAGAAAGCAAAGATGGAGTGACTGATATTTGTCATATAGAAACCAAAGAAAAGAGCCATAGTACTATGGCTCTTTATGATTGCAGGTGATTGGTATTTGCTTAGTTTCTATTCTCGTATGGCGGGCGTTGTGGTGGTTTAAAACTATTTTTCATCCGCTTAAGCACTTCTTCTATGCCTGCTTCCAACT
Organism: uncultured Winogradskyella sp.; assembly: GCA_963966315.1. Taxonomy (GTDB): domain Bacteria; phylum Bacteroidota; class Bacteroidia; order Flavobacteriales; family Flavobacteriaceae; genus Winogradskyella_A. The sequence goes on from CAWZYX010000007.1 coordinate 24,374, forward strand.
GGGCGTCGCGTCCTTTGGCAAGACTTTCAAAATCCTCAACCACTTTAATATCGGGGTCTACACCATGGCCTTCCTTAAACCATTCTCCCGAGGGGTCATACATCCTGAAGGTGGGTACGGTAACGTTCCCGTTGTCAATGAGTGCGGGTGTACCGGAGATCCCTATCAAGCCACCCCAGGTGCGGGTTCCGATGAGCGGACCGAGGTCGCGTTTTCTAAAATAATCGGGAAAGGCGTCCCCACCAGAACCACTGAACCCATTGATGAGCATTACCTTGGCCCCAAAATTCCCGGCTGGGGGCCATGCCCAGTCATTCCCGTCTCGCACCGCCCAGAATGCCAGAGGCTCGCGATCGAGCAACTCAATGAAGCGATCCGGAATTTGTCCGCCACTATTAAAGCGCTCGTCAATAATGAGCCCTTCTTTGTCCATTTGTGCATAAAACTGCCTGATCAGTTCATTTTGACCATCAATACCTGTGCTTCTGACGTAGATGTATCCAACGCGGCCATTGGTAGCTTCATCAACGCGTTTACGATTGTTCTCTATCCACCCCAGGTGTCTGAGCCGTGCTTCTGAGGAAAGTGGTTTTACCACTACCTGCTTTGCGTCTTTCAAATTAGTGGTCTTACTTACTGAAAGCTGCACAGCCTGATCAGCCATTCCCTGTAATGCGGCAGATATGGGTTGCTCGGTATCTACCGGTGTGCCATTAATGGCCAGGATATAATCCCCTTCGGCAATGTTCAGGCCGGGCTTTGCCAGCGGGGACTTCACTTCAGCATCCCAATCGGCACCAGTGAGAATTCTTGAGATCCGGAAGGCACCCTTTTCCACCGTGAAATTGGCTCCCAGGTATCCCACGTTCATGCGCCTGCTTCTTTCGGTACTGCCACCGCCATTATAGGTATGAGAGGCGTTGAGTTCGGCAATAAGATCACCAATAATTATGTTCACATCGGTTCGTGTGCTGGCCTGTTCGACCAGAGTACCGTAGCGCTCTTTCATCAGGTCCCAGTCGACCCCATGCATGTTCGGATCGTAGAAAAAATCACGCTCAAAACGCCACACATCACTAAAGATCTGTTTCCATTCTTCCTTTGGGACCACAGACATGCTCATGTCCTTTATCGGAACGGTTTTGTCAATTTTTTGCTTTTCTTCTGCAGATACCACAGCGAGCTGGCCTTTTTTCATGACCAGTAGCTTTTCACCATTGGCGGACAGATCGTAATTGGAAACACCATCCATGATCATCTTCACCTCCTGCTTTTTAAAGTCGTAGTAATGTAAAGCGGCTGATGAACCGGGTTCGGCTCCGGAATTCGGAAATTTGACGAAAACCAATTTTCCATTGGTCGCATTCAGACTGCTGTAATTGCCAGGTGGAACGTCCAGCAGTTCCACACGGCTTTCCATACTATCAAATTCTATAGTGGTTTTGGATCCTTTGTCATCGTCCTTTTTATTTTTCTGGTCCTTATCATCTTCCTTGGAACCTTCCTGGTCTTCTTTAACCTCTGAAGCATCGTTCTTAACCGGCATTAAGGATGAGGTATCCTTGGTTAGGGTGGTTACCGCAATATTTGTAGAGTTGGGATATACAAAGGTATTGTCCATGTCGGAATACACAGGATTGAATGTGCGGCTGGTCGTAAAAAACAAATACTTCCCGTCTGTGCTGAAAGCCGGTTGAGCGTCCGCGTAATAACCGGAGGTGACCTGAGTGCTTTTGTTAGCATTAAGGTCATAAATAAAAAGCGCTGAGCGTGCTCGATTATCCAGTCCTCTCGAATAGGCCACATAGTTGCTGTCGGGAGACTAGGACGCTGAAAAATTAGCGAGGGCACCTTGAAACATATATTTGCCTTTATCAATTTCAGTCTGCTTACCCGTTTCAACGTTAAGGACCTTAATGGACATGGACTGGTCCACAAAGGCTACCTTTTTACTGTCCGGCGCCCAATGAATGGAGTAATAAAATCCCTCTTTATTTTTGGTGATGGTTTTAGGCGATCCGTTACCCGACATGTCATGGAGTGTCAACTGATACTCACCGGAAGCGTCACTCCAATAGGCCACATACTTCCCGTCCGGCGACCAGGAAGGACTGCGTTCAGCGGCCCCACTGCTGTTAGTCATATTCATAATAAAACCTTCGGTGGCCGGGAGATTGAACAGTTCACCTCTCGCCTGTACCACCACGCGCTTGCCGTCAGGACTTACAGTAGCATCCTGCATGTAATCGGCTACTGATGTTATTTCGGGAATGAGGTGTTTTTGATCTGAGATCATTTGAATATTGATCTTATCGGTTGAACCGGAGGCCATATTGTATAGGAATAGATCGCCACCGGCCTCAAACACTATTTCCGAGCTACTATAACCCGGATAGGTTATATCAAAATCTTTGAATTCGGTCACCTGCGTATTGGAGCCCGAAGCGCTGTCGTATTTCCATAGGTTATTTCGTTGATGAGGGCCATTATCGGACATGTAATAAATGGCACCGTTAGTCCACATGGGGATCTCATCATTGGCTGGATTGTTGGTGATGTTCCGTGTCTGGAAGCTCGTGAGGTCAAAGACCAGAATATCCGGAGCGGTTCCTCCGCGGTAACGTTTCCAGTTTCTTGCCACCCTGGACCGATCTGTGTAGGCAAACTTTGAGCCGTCGGGAGAGAATGACCCGTATTCTCCGTAAGGGACATCTAACTTTGCGGGTGAACCACCCTCTGTGGCGATGGTATAAAACTGACTGTAACGCTGTCGTCCGCTTTCCCGTGAAGATGCAAATAAGACGGACTTACCATCGGGCGTCCAGCCTAAAACGCGATCATAAGCCCCATGGTAGGTGAGACGTTTTGGTATGCCCCCCGTGTTGCTAACCACATAGACGTCGTAATTGCCATTGTAATTGGCGGTGTAGGCGATCATCTTTCCATCCGGGGAGAACTTTGGATGTGCTTCTGCTCCCTGAGGAGAACTTAACCTAATGGCCAAACCACCAGATTTGGGTGCGATCCAGACGTCATCACCATAAGTGAACGTTACCTGTGTGTCGGACACATCGGGGTACTGCATTAGTTTTCCACTGACCTGTGCGGTCATGTAAGCACTCATCAAAAGGGCACAAAAAGTGCGAAGAAGGGTTTTCATAAAATTCGGATTGATAATTAATACGGTAAGGTAACAAAACTATTTGGGCTTGTTTGTGGAGGCTGAATAAGGATAAAGATTTTATATACTTTATTTTACCCATAAATTAGCCTGATGCATAATTTGAACGCGCATGATATGAATGATATCTTTAGCAATGAGTTTTTTGGGATCGGCATACAGAACGGGAAAACCCCTGAAAACCTGGGGGTTTTATGGCGTTCTGCGCAGAATATGGGAGCCTCCTTTATCTTTACAATTGGAAACCGCTATGCCAAGCAAGCCTGCGATACCCACAATGCCGTGAAGGCCATGCCGTATTTTCATTACGACAGCTTTGATGATTTTTTTAAAAACCTGCCTAAGGGAGCGCGACTGGTGGGAGTGGAGTTAAGCGAGGAGGCAGAACCTCTGGAATCTTTTCACCACCCCAGACGCTGTGTGTATTTATTGGGTGCGGAGGATCACGGCTTGTCTAAACAGGCCATTGAAAAAAGTCATTTTCTGCTGAAATTCAAGTCTCAGCTAAGTTTAAATGTGTCTGTGGCAGGCAGTATTGTTATGTATGATAGAGGAATAAACAAACCAAGGTCGTAACTTTGTCTCATGTCAAAAAAGCACAAAGCCGGATATGTCAACATCATAGGCAACCCCAATGTTGGGAAGTCCACCCTCATGAATGCCTTTGTCGGTGAGAAACTATCCATCATCACCTCCAAGGCACAGACCACGCGTCACCGTATTTTAGGAATAGTGAATGGTGATGATTTTCAGATGATCATCAGCGATACTCCCGGGATCATCAAACCAGCTTACCAGCTGCAGGAGTCCATGATGGATTTCGTTAAGTCGGCCTTTGAAGATGCCGATGTGCTGGTTTACATTGTTGAGATCGGAGAAAAAGCGCTGAAGGACGATGCCTTTTTTAACAAAATCACCAACTCCAAAATTCCTGTTTTACTGTTGCTGAACAAGATCGATAAATCTAATCAGGAGCAGCTGGAAGAACAGGCTGAGCTATGGCAGCAGAAGGTGCCCAATGCAGAGTTTTATCCAATTTCTGCGTTGAATGGCTTCAATGTGAAGAATGTGTTCGAACGCATTATCGAACTATTGCCGGAGTCACCGCCGTTCTATCCCAAGGACCAGTTGACAGACCGTCCCGAACGATTTTTTGTGAATGAGACCATCAGAGAAAAGATCTTACTGCACTATAAGAAGGAGATCCCCTATGCGGTGGAGGTAGATACCGAAGAGTTTTTTGAGGAGGACCATATCATTAGAATGCGCTCGGTGATCATGGTGGAGCGAGACAGTCAGAAAGGGATCATCATTGGTCATAAAGGCTCGGCTCTGAAACGAGTGGGTGTGGAGGCACGTAAGGACCTGGAAGCCTTCTTTGGGAAGAAGGTCCACCTGGAACTCTATGTAAAGGTGAATAAAAACTGGAGAAGCAACCAGAAGCAGCTCAGGCGTTTTGGATATAATCCGTCCTAATGAGTTTCTAATTTAGAGAGGGTTTGCTCCATGAAGGCGTTGAGATCCTGCATCTGGGGCTTACCCCTTAGTCGGCCCAAACGACCAAAAAAGTACAGAGCAAACCAGATCACTACGGTCATAAGCGTTAAAAAGAGCTGAATGGCATAGCTCTGTTCCAGAGACCAGTTGGAGTAGGCCCATATCCCAAATACAAAAAATACCGTTGCCACCACAAAGTGCAAAAACATAAACATGGTCCAGACAGTTGGGTTAGGGCCAAAGAGACCGTACATCTTGGTCGAATTCTCGGAAAGGTCATTGACCTCCAGGTGCAACTGCGGAGACCAGTAATGCTGCAGGCGCCTTGGCAGCTTGATAAAAATATGATCATCAACAATAGAGATGACAAAGGTACTGTCGCCTTCTTTTTCTTGTTGAAAGGCAGCAATGACCACCTCTTTATTATGATCAAGCAGCTTTTGAAACCGCGGTCTGAGGGCAATGGTCTTGGGTAGTTCCTGATGTTGAACGGACTCTGTCATAAGTCTAGCGAATGATTATGAACTCACAACGGCGGTTGATGGAGAACTGAATTTCTGTACAGTTTCGGCCACAATCTACCAAGGGTCGGGTTTCACCAAAGCCTTTGGCTACAATACGTCCTTCCGAAATACCTTTGGATAAAATATACTCCATGGCCGCATCGGCTCTTTTTTGCGACAAATTCATATTATATTCCGGGGAAGCACGCGAATCGGTATGGGCACCCAGTTCAATCTCCATTTTCGGATATTTCCTAAGCAGATCTATGAGTATATCCAGTGTTTGAGCGGCCTGGGGTTTGATTTCCCAGCGGTCCAAATCAAAATAGATATTTTCCAATTCGATATAGGTAAAGCCATCCTCTTTCTGAATAACAATGTCCTCGGCATCATCGTAAGACTCGAGTTTTAATTCTATATTAAAGGTGAGGTCCCCTGAGTCTGAAGTTGAAAACAACTCCGAGGTGCCAATATAAAGAGGTTTCTGTGCCTCTAATTGGTAGGTCTTATTGGGCTCGGTCGATAGTTCGTACCTCCCCAGTTCGTCGGTAATGACCGTTGCCAATGCATTGCCTTTGTCATCGTATAAAGTGACCTGTGTTTCCGGCAAAATTTCCTGGGTGTTGGCATCGGTGACCAAACCGCGGATCATATACTCACGATCTTTTGAGACGCGGGTAAACCGGTAGATCTGATCGATATCGAGCCTGTTGGAGGACAGGAAGCCCTCTTCTTCTGAACGACCACTGGTGTATCCGAAATCATCACGTGAACTGTTCATTTCTTCCCCGAGATTAAGGGGGCTCAGGAAGGAATCGGATTCAAACCGGCTCAGATAGATATCCAGGCCACCGAACCCGGGATGACCGTTGGACGAAAAATAAAGCGTGCCGTCGGTATCAATAAATGGAAATTGCTCTCTGTGCTTTGTATTGATAGACGGTCCCAGGTTCACGGGCTCTCCGGTAGAACCATCCGGTTTCAGATCTACGTAATAAATGTCAAAAGAACCCTCCGAAACGGGCATGTCACTGGCAAAATAAAGCCGGTCTTCATCGGGGCTAAGGGCTGGGTGCTGCACCGAGTAAGAATCACTTGAAAAAGCAAGAGGTTCCGCTTTGCCCCAGTCACCATTGGCCCACTGGGCACGGTATATTTTCACCGTAGCAACTTTAACATCCTCGATCTGGTTCCGCTCTGGGTCGGTTCTAGAAAAGTAGATGGTCCGGCCATTTTTGGTAATGGCTACCGAAGCTTCGTGTGTTTTTGAATTGAGTGCATTGGAGTAAGGAATAATGCTGTCCAGAGTATTTTCCTCCGAAAGCGTTCCTTTGTACAGGTCCAGATAAGGCTGATCGTTCCACTTGTATTTTTTGGAAGCGTTGCTAGCCGGTGATGCAAAGATCAGTTCTCCATTGTGTACGAAGGGACCAAAACTAACGGTCTGGCTGAAAGTGTTTAGCCGCTCTACCTCATAGGTGTAGGGCACGACCTCCTGAAGTAATTCTCTGAATTCTTCTGTATTGATGGAGATCCCGAGATAGGTGCTTGCAATGAGGTCGGCTTTGTAGTACTGCTTAATGCCTTTTAGAGCATCGGCATACCTGAAATAAAAACCTTCCGGAAAGGTCTCGTCGTAAGTTTCGTAAACCGTGTCATAAATTTTTGCCGCATTGCGAACGTCCAGGTTATAATAGTAGCAATCGCCCAGGTTCATCAGTGATTCACGGGTGGGTGGTAATTTCTTATAGATTTCAATAGCCTTTACGTAAGACCGTGTTTCAAATAGCTCATTGGCTTTTTTCAAGCTCTGCGTCGTTCCCGCAAATGGAATCAAGACCAAAAGAATCCTTATGTAAGCTGTCCTAAACATCATATTAGAAGAATCTGGGGGATTTGTCATAACCACCACCAATTCTGCTCAGATCGAACAACAGAAGGAACTCATGCGTCCCCGAATTGAATCGTCCGAGATTGGAGGTTGTTTGTTCATACACATAGCCAATACGCACCGAGGGCAGGATCCTGAAATTACCCATCACCGCGTAGGAGTCATCAAACCTGTAGCCAATGCCCAGTTCAACGCGTTCATAGAGCAAGGTATTGGCCGTTAGATCTACCGACAGAGGAGCGTTTGCCACGGCCTTCATCATAAACGCCGGTTTCAGCTTGACGCGTTCTGAAAGGTTAAATACATAGCCACCCGTTAAAAAATAATGGATGTTCTCCGATCCCTGTGCCACCACTCCACTGTCATTATCCAGATACTCGGTCTCGAGTAAATTGGGGGCGGAGAAGCCAACATAAAACTGATCTGAGAAGTAATACATTCCAAATCCCACATTCGGAAAGACCTCACTGATGTTATTCGCAAAGGTAGGGTCTGGCAGAGGATCGGAAAAAACGAACCCATCAAAATTAGTGCTGAAAAAACTAGCCCCGGCTTTAATTCCTAAAGAGAGTTTGGTGCGTTCCGAAATTGGAAGCACATAAGCAAAATCTGCGAAGACACTGGTGTTTTTTACAACCCCGCCAATTTCATCGTGAACAACTGAGAGACCACCCTCAACGCGCTTACCAAAAGTGGCATGACCAAAAAAGGTGCCGGTTTCAGGACCGCCAACAGCAGAATTCCATTGCGAGCGGTAGAGGAGTCCAAAGTTGATGGCTGTGGGGTCATCTGTGGCGTAAGCCGGATTGATAACACTCATATTGTACATGTACTGAGTGAACTGTGGATCCTGCTGGGCATAAGATTGAAGTGCAACAAACACCATAAGGGTGCCGGAGTAAACTATTTGTTTGAATTTTAACTTCATTGTGTGCACTATCTGTTTAAATATACTCTGCCCTGAACAGCTTCTTTTTCTCCATCGTTAAATTCTAAAACATAAAAATAAACACCCACCGGCAGGATTCCCGAACCGAGACCTCCCTGATTCGATCGGCCATCCCAGTCGCTGGTGTTCAGATCTCCTTTATAAACAACATTACCATAGCGGTTATAGATGTAGATCCTGAAGTCCGGATAAAGATCTCTCAGTCGAGGGATCTCGAAGGTGTCATTGATCGTATCGTCATTGGGCGAAAAACCGTCGGGGATCACAATTGTTGTATCACAAATGATCACAGAAACTAAAACCGAGGTTCTGTTGCTGCTCTCACAACCATTACTGCTCAGAGAAGTGGCGTAATAGATACTATCGTCTTCCAGTGCTGTATCGGGGTCTAAAGCGTTCGTGGCAGAAGGATCGTCATACCAGAGAAGCACATCGCTACCTGCATACAGGCTATCCAGGTCGGCCACTGTAGGTTCATCTTCTTCACAGAGCTCAATTTCAGTGCTGCTGAGGTCCGGTGCCTCAGGAGCTTCTAAAATGAATGATGCTGCAGGATTACCAGAGGTATTTGTGCTACAGAGGCCATTATCAGTTTCAATCCCTGTAATACTGATGGTGGTTTCTCCGGGGTTGACAAGTGCAGTTTCCGGTACTTCAAATATACTGGTGCCTCCGGTGAAATTTAAACTGAGGCTTTCGCTAAAGGCATTGGCCCCACTCAAGGTATAGGAAACCGTGTAGTTTCCATTAGAAAGGTTCAATGCATTGGTGAGTTCTACAAAAACAGGCAAGCCAAAACAGGTAACCGCATCTACACTAATGCTCATGCCATCAATATCCGGTGCTTCAACAATAACGACAGCCACCTCTGCAGTATCGGTGCTACCACAGCTATCAGGTCCAACGGTATAGGTATAAACGCCAGGAGCATCCACTGCGGGATCAAAGACGCCTGTGCCTGAAGCGAGCGCCGGTGACCAGGTTCCTCCGCTGTCGGGCGTTCCACCCAGACTTAAGAAGAGGTCCACCGGAACACCATTAGAGCAGCCATTAAGGATCCCGTTTTCCCCGGCCTCCGGTCCTGGTATAATTGTGACGGTCACTGTGGCTGTATTGCTATTACCACAGGCATCAGGACCAACGGAATAAGTGTAGGTACCTGCTGTATCTATGGCAGGATCAAAGACCCCGGTTCCGGAGGTGAGCGCCGGTGACCAGGTTCCTCCGGTATTGGGCGTTCCTCCCAGGCTCAAAAAGAGATCGATAGGGCTGTCGGAAGAGCAGAGTTCGAGAGTGCCATCCTCTCCTGCATCCGGGTCAGGAAAAATCGTTACGCTCACCTGAGCTGTATCGTCGGGGCAGGGTACTGTTCCTGCCACGGTATAGGTATAAACGCCTGGAGCATCCACGGCAGGGTCAAAGACCCCTGTGCCTGAAGCGAGTGCCGGTGACCAGGTCCCACCCGATTCCGGGGTGCCTCCAAGGCTGTTAAAAAGATCGTAAGTGATCAAATGATCACATACCTGGAGAGCGCCATCATCACCTGCATTTGGTCCGGGGTTAATGGTAACCGTTACGGTTGCAGAGTCACTACAGCCCGTACCTACCGTATAGGTATAAACACCGGGAGCATCCACGGCGGGATCAAAGACCCCGGTGCCTGAAGCGAGTGCGGGTGACCAGGTGCCTCCGCTGTCAGGCGTTCCACCGAGACTTAAAAAGAGATCCACAGGGCTGTCGGAAGAGCAGAGTTCCAGGGTACCGTTATCTCCGGCCTCCGCAGGGGGCACGATTGAAACGCTCACCTGAGCTGTATCGTTGGGACAAGGTACTGTTCCTGTCACGGTATAGGTATAAACGCCGGGAGCATCCACGGTAGGATCGAAGACCCCAGTGCCTGAAGCCAGTGCGGGTGACCAGGTGCCTCCGCCGTCGGGCGTTCCACCCAGACTTAAGAAGAGGTCCACAGGACTGTCAGTCGCACAAATATCAAGGCTTCCGTCCTCTCCGGCATCGGGACTGTCAATAACAACCGCAAGTACAATAAGGCGTCCGTCACTCTCGCAGGGAGGATCAATAGAGGTAGCGTAGTATAATTGTCCGTTAACCAGTGGTGTCGATGGAGGAAGGGGTAATCCTGAAACCGGGCTAGGGTACCAGTTATTAACACCCGTGGCCACCAAGTCTGCCACTGTGGGAATATTTGATGGGCTTGAGCAGAATACCTGAAGTGGATCTCCTGTAGGTACAGGAACAATGCCTATGGTTACTGATACAGTTAGTCTTGAGGTACGACAACCGGTATCAGGATTGAGCTGATCTGCATAAAAAGTATCACCATCTGAAAGCTCTGTTGTCAGAGGCAACGGGGTTGTACTGGCAGGGGAATCATACCACTGGACATCATTTCCTGTGGCATTGAGGTCGGCCAAAGTAACAGTTTCTGTATCATCAATACAAAAGCCTTGAAAATTTTGACCGTTCGGAGGTCCAAGGATGCTCACGGTAACCTGAGGTCTGGTCGAACAGGTACCCGAAAGATCATCAGCAAAATAATCCTCACCATCTACCAGCGGGGTCCCGGCAGGCAAAGGAGTAGTGGAGCTGGCAGATTCGTACCAAACGACTCCTCCCCCATTGTCAATGGCATTGAGGTCGCTGACCAGTAAAGACTCAACATCACAAAAGGACTGTGTGGGACTACTGATCGTAGGGCACTGAGCATTTAGAGACCAGGTCCCTAAAATAACGAATATGAGTATAGCTATAAACGGATAGGGTTTATGGCTGTTAGATTTGGTATTCATTGAAATGTGATCGCTCAAAAGTATAGATGAAAACAAGTAGGTTTTTTCATTCATACTATATCATTCATTCAAAGCTAACAATTTTTAACAAATGAACTCTTATTCACGGCCGTTGTTTTTATCATTGCCCATTGGCCTTTTAACAATTGGTTCTATTCTATTTTCTCAAAACCAGACTCGCTTCCGTATTTGTAGAGGTACACAGTATCATTTGAGATCGTGTTGTTTGTCTTTTTAAGGTAGTCGATTTGCCGGAAGTTTCCCGAATTGTTCTTGAGATTGAGCGAAGCGTCTATTCCTTCTTTGTTGAACATGCGAAGCATAGCATCGTAAGTAGCGTCATAACCTGTATAGGCGAATACAGAAGGAGGGTTCCCAAACTCTTCTGAATACTCTTTGGAGAAACCACTCTCTGTAGCATCTTTGTCCAGGGCTATGACGGTAGGAAACATTAAGTTCAAAATCCTAAATCGTTTGTCGGAGATCTGATCGGAAGCAGGAATGAGGGCAGGATCTAATACGGCTAATTGTAAATCGTAATTGGCATACTGTCTCAGCAAAATATTGGTGGAATTTAAAAAGAGGCTAGCACCCTCGCTATTGATGACAATCACGTTTAATTTGCTCTTCACAAGTGCCGAGATCAAAGCATTCTCGTCAAATGAATCGTTGGATTTAACAGTGATGAAACGAGCGTCTGGATAGAGTTCCTTAACCATGTTCTCTTCTTCTTCCTTTTTGGTATCATTTAAAACAATCACATTTCCATTCTTGGAGGCGATATGATCAAATAAACGCTTTACCTGCCTTTCGTAGGAGACAACAGGGTTAAGAGTGAGGGTCTCTGTGCCTACAGGTTGGTTACTCAAGTTAAGAACAGTGGCATTGTCCTTCAACTGAATATCATCGAGGGAATTATTAAGAGGACCGGTGGCAATCAGCACATCGGTATTCTCGCTTAATTCCTGGAGTTCTTTTTTAGATTTGGAGCTTACATCAATAATTGTTTCCTCGATTTTAAATCCTTTTGACTTTAGATCCTCAATAGCCATATGTCCGCCTCTGTAGTGGTCAAGAGGAACTTTTGAAGTCTTTTCATCCTGAAGCAGATCTGTGGTTTCAGGCAGCAGCCAGATCACCTTTTTTTCTAAGGATTTATCAGTTTCAGACATTAAAGAAACCGAAACTACCTCAGGTGCTGTTTCAACAACTTCAATGATTTCCGTGCTGGATGTAACTGTATCCTGATCTGTTTTGGTGACTGGCATTTTAACAACGGTGCCTTCCACAACCCCTTGTCTCAGCTGAGGATTTAAATCCTGAAATGCCTCAATCGATAGGCCTGCTTTTCTGGAAAGGCTGTATAGTGTTTCCTTGGGCTGAATGACGTAGTTTGTATAGGCTTCGGACGAAAGCTTTGATGATTCATTGTCATTTTCCTCAGTAGTGGTGTTGTCTGCAACAGTTGGGCTAGCGGTATCGGAGGGCTGGCCTTCCAGTTTAAGGAGCTGGCCTTCATATAAGCCATCCACGATCTGCGGATTAAGCGCTTCCAGTTCTGCGATGCTAAGGCTGAACTTTTGCGATAATCCAAATTTAGTGTCCCCAGCTTTTACCACATAAGAATCTGCCTGTGATACCTTTGGTTCTGATCCCGGAAGGTTAATGATCTGCCCAATTTGAAGGTTTCTCACCTTGATACCGGGATTGGCGTTCAAAACCTCCTGAATAGTTAAACCATACGTCTGTGAAATGCCCCAGATGGTTTCTCCTTTATTTATGACGTAGGTTCCTTTTTGAGTTTGGCCAGAAGCACTGTTCGTCGCCTGAGCTACTTTGTTATCCGGTATTTTTAATACGTGTCCAGCCTGCAGGCCTCTAACAATCTGAGGATTTTGTGCTTCCAGTTCTTTTATGGAGAGGCCAAACTTTTTTGACAAGCCGTATTTGGTATCCCCTCTTTTTACCAAATAAGTGCCTTGTGAAGAGGAGGACTTCTTCGTTGTTTGAGAACCGGATGGAATGGTTAAGGATTCACCGGCCCTTATCATCTCTCTCGATCCGGGATTGGCCTGAAAGATGGATTCCATGGAAACACCGTATTTTAAGGAGATGCGATAAACGTTCTCTCCTTTCCGGACCTTGTGTGTTTTAGTCTGTGCAAATGATAGCGCTGCCACCAGAAAAAAGGAGGTAGCGATCACTAAAGATTTTGGCATGCCTTAGATTGACTGTTAATGATATAAAAATATGAAAAAGCAAAGGTCTGTAAATCAGATTGCTTTTGATTTATTAACAAGTCAATTAACAGGCTTGTATTCCCTTAAGACACTGGATTATATATGTTTTGGAATTGAATTACTTAGGATGGAAACTATTTAAATTCCCTACCTTTGTAGCCAATTTGTAATTATGGGAAATCTTGTTGCCATTGTGGGACGACCAAATGTTGGTAAATCCACTTTTTTTAATCGACTTATTCAACGACGCGAGGCTATTGTGGATGCAGTTAGTGGCGTAACAAGAGACCGGCACTACGGAAAATCGGACTGGAATGGAAAGGAATTTTCATTGATTGATACAGGTGGATATGTGATTGGCAGTGAGGATGTTTTTGAGGCCGAGATCGACAAACAGGTGGAACTGGCCATAGATGAAGCCGATGCTATCATCTTTATGGTCGATGTGGAATCCGGGGTGACCGGCATGGATGAGGATGTAGCCAACTTACTGCGTAAAGTAGAAAAACCGGTTTTTCTGGTAGTCAATAAGGTAGACAATAACAAACGCGCGGAAGATGCTGTGGAGTTCTATAGCCTGGGTTTGGGTGAATACTACAGTATTGCCAGCATTAATGGGAGTGGTACAGGTGAACTTCTGGATGCGCTGGTGAAGGTACTGCCCGATGAAGATGAGGATGACGAAGAGGAATTACCACGCTTTGCCGTAGTTGGACGACCTAATGCAGGGAAGTCCTCATTTATCAATGCGCTGATAGGCGAGGAGCGTTACATTGTAACCGACATTGCAGGAACTACCAGGGACTCTATTGACACCCGTTACAACAGATTTGGATTCGAGTTTAACCTGGTGGACACAGCAGGGATCAGACGTAAATCCAAAGTAAAGGAGGATCTTGAATTCTACTCTGTCATGCGCAGTGTAAGAGCTATCGAACATTCTGATGTGTGCTTGCTTTTACTGGATGCAACCCGTGGATTTGACGGACAGGTACAGAATATTTTCTGGCTGGCTGAGCGCAATAGAAAAGGCATCGTTATTCTGGTGAACAAGTGGGACCTGGTCGAAAAAGACCATAAATCCGCAAAGGATTACGAAGCCACTATCAGAAGGGAGATTGCACCATTTACTGATGTCCCCATTGTTTTTATCTCGGTTCTTAACAAACAGCGTATTTTTAAGGCCATTGAAACAGCTGTGGAGGTTTACAAAAACCGAGCGAAGCGCATCAAAACAAGAGTATTGAATGATACCATGCTCCCTTTGATAGAACACAATCCTCCTCCTGCCTACAAAGGGAAGTACGTTAAAATTAAATTTATCACCCAGCTTCCAACCCCGCAGCCACAGTTTGCGTTTTTCTGTAATTTACCACAGTATGTCCGCGATCCGTACAAGCGATTTCTGGAAAACAAACTGAGAGAGCATTTTGATTTTACGGGAGTCCCCATTAGTATTTATATGCGAAAAAAATAGATGGCATCACGATTAGTCATACTAATTTTTAGTGCACTGTCTCTCTCTGTGAATTTTTGCCTATGGGCTCAGGATCCTACACCTCCGGGACAGGTAACAACCACCGGTATTGCAGTTACTCATAACCAGTTCTACTGTCCGCAGGCACCAATTCCAGTGGTGGCCACAGCAGAAATTACAGATGACGACCCAAATAATAATACGCTGGAGGAAGTGTTTATTCAGATCTCTGAAGGCTATGAAGCAGGTCAGGATCTGCTCACCCTTGGCGGGGTGCATCCAAACATCAGCAGTTCCTGGTCTCCGGGACAGGGTTTATTGACCCTTTCGGGAACAGCTACTTTTGCTGAGTATGAATCGGCCATTGAAAATGTGTTCTTTGAAACCTCACAGACTGTTTATCAATCGGATCGCTCCATTTCTATAAGCCTCGGTTCAGCCAGTTTCCTTCCCTCCAACGGTCACTACTATATTTACGTATCTGATCCGGGCATCAGATGGGATGATGCTCGTGATGCAGCAGCCCAGCAAACTTATTTTGGTTTGCAGGGCTATCTGGTCACCATTACTTCACCCGAAGAAGCGCAACTGGTAGGCGAACAGAGTCCTGGAACGGGTTGGATAGGAGGATCGGATGCCTCTCAGGAAGGGGTCTGGCGATGGGTAACAGGTCCAGAATTGGGTACTGTCTTTTGGGAAGGTGCTGTGGATGGCTCTGCTCCTAATGGGGCATATACCTTCTGGAATTGTGGGGAGCCTAATAATTTTCAGGGTAATGAGGACTATGCACATATTACAGATAACTCCGTTGCCGGTTGCAATAACAACTCTGATCCGGCATTTTTTGGTTCCTGGAACGACTTACCTATTGATTCCGGGGAGACCGATCCCAACAATCCCTATTACCCTCAGGGATTTATTGTGGAGTTTGGTGGTTTTGAGGGGGAACCCGAACTTAACCTAACCGCCAGTTCCGTGATACACATGCCACAGGTCCTTGCTGAAACTCAGGAGTTTTGTGGCCCGGGTACTTACCAATTATCACTACAAGGTAAGGCTGACCAGTATTTTTGGTACGAGTCTCCTACGGGCGGTAGTCCTGTATTTACAGGAGAAACTTATACCACGAACCTTTCGTCCTCTGAGATATATTGGATCTCACCCAGATTTGCCGGATGCCCAGTTGGTGAAAGGGTTCCTTTTTCTGTGATCATTAATGAGGTTCCACAGGCAAACGACCTGTCGGTCACCCAATGTGATACAGAAGGTGATACTGACGGGATTGCAGAATTTAACTTATCTCTCTACGATGAGGATGTTGCAGGAGGAGACCTCATCAATCGCGAGGTCTGGCATTATCAGGATGCTGGTCTTAATACGAGGATTGATAGTGGATCCTATTTTAATCTGTTCAACGGTCAGATCATTTATGCCAAAGTGTTCGATACCGATACAGATTGTTTCAGTGTGGGTCAGATTCAGCTCAATGTAACGGTCACCGAATCTGGCGAAGCTTATTTGGAGTCCTGTGACGATCTGCCCGGGGATGGATTCACTGTGTTTGATCTCTCAGAGGCAGACGAGCAGCTAATCACAGATCCGAACTCAGGTATTACTACAGCCTATTATGAAAGCTACGAAGATGCCCTGTCTCAGAGTAATGCGCTACCCGTTTTATACACCAATACCATCCCAAACTATCAGGTGATCTATGTAAGGTTACAGGAGGGGAACAACTGCTTTGGCATCAGTGAGGTGGAACTGCAGGTGAAGGCCTTACCGCAGATAAGACCCGACGAGACGGTTTATTATTGTTTAAATAGTTTTCCTGTGCCGATTAGGATCGATGGAGGGATCGTGAATGACGTGCCCAATAACTACTACTACAATTGGTCGACAGGCGCTACGACCAGCTCCATTGAGGTAGATGAACCGGGCATTTATACGGTGGAAGTGACCGAGGTGATGGGTTGTACTAATCAGCGAACCATCACTGTGCTGCCTTCTGACCTCGCCACGATTCAGGACATAGAGGTTGAACTTGAAGGGGAGTCTAGTACTCTTTCTGTGTTGGTTTCCGGTTCTGGCGAATATGAATATGCCCTGGACGATCCGTTCGGTCCTTATCAGGAATCGAATGTGTTTGAAAATGTAGCCTCCGGTGTGCGAACAGTTTATGTGCGTGATGCTCTAGGCCGTTGTGGCATTGCAGAAGCACCTGTTTCCATTGTAGGCTATCCTCGATTTTTCACCCCTAATGGCGATGGGGAGAACGATGTGTGGGGACTTAAAGGATTCAACACCGCCATTCCTTTTCAAGGTCGTGTTCAAATATTTGATCGAATGGGAAAATTACTCGATCAACTTTCAGAAACCAAGCCATTTTGGGACGGAACCTATCAAGGGCAAAAACTACCTTCCACAGATTATTGGTTCATCGCCAATTTAAATGATGGTCGCCAGATAACCGGGCATTTTTCGTTGAAACGATAGATCAAAGAAAATCATGTATTTGTAATAATACTCCTATTTTTTTGACGTTCTTTATACCAATCATTCCTTACCGGTCAATTTAGCTGTTCGGTATAAAGAATTTCACAGATCATCAATCAAACTCAATGCACCGTATTATTTCTTTACTTTTACTAGCATATTCTGTTAGTGGTTTCACTCAAAATAAATCTTTTAAAATTTCCGGAACTGTGCTGGCCTCGGATACCCAAATGCCCCTTGAATCTGCAACGGTGTATTTGGAACAACCCAAAGACAGTGCCTTGGTTACGTATACAATTTCTGATAAAATTGGTGCGTTTGTGCTGGAAAACTCTACTTATGCGAGCAACTTAAATCTTTTTGTTTCCTACGTAGGATATAAAACCCATTATCAGAAAGTCAACATCATTGAGGGGGCGTTTTCTTTGGACCCCATTTCGCTGGAAATTGATGACAATGCTCTTGATGAGGTAGTGATCAAGACCCGAGCACCAGTCACCATAAAAAAGGATACCCTTGAATTTAATGTAGCCTCTTTTAAAACAAAAAAGGATGCGACGGTTGAAGACTTACTTAGGGAATTGCCTGGGGTAGAAGTGGATGAAAATGGTAAGATTACAGTGAACGGAAAAGATGTGAGTAATATTTTGGTCAATGGAAAGCCTTTTTTTGGGGAAGATCCTACCATAGCAACTCGGAATCTTACAAAGGAACTAATTGAAAAAGTACAGGTGGTAGATACAAAGACCAAGTCCGAGGCCTTTGCGGGAGAAGAGGGAGATAGTGAGAACAAGACCATCAACCTCACGATCAGTGAGGAAAATAACAAAGGGGTTTTTGGTAGGGTTGCTGCCGGTGGTGGAACGGATGAGCGCTATGAATATGCGGGAATTGTCAATGTATTCAACGAAGACCAGCGATTTAGTGTTTTAGCAGGGGGAAACAATACAAATACCCCTGGATTTAGTTTCGGTGAAATTCAAAAGATGTTTGGCAATGCCTCATCTATGAGTGTCAGTAGTTCAGGAGCCTTTTCTATTGATGGAAGAAGCTTTGGTGGAGGTGAAGGGATTGTTACTTCCAGGAATATTGGGTCCAATTATGCCGATGAATTTGGTGAGGGATTTGACCTTTCCGCAGACTATTTTTACTCCGAAAGTGATTCTGAGAACGAGAGTAAAACTCAGCGTGAAAACATATTACCAGATACGCGATTTTTCTCAAACTCAGAAAGAAAAACCCTTACGAGCAATGCCAACCATAGTTTTGGAAGTACCATTGATATTGAGGTGGATTCCACTTTTCTCATCAATCTTAGGCCCTCTTTTCAGTACGGAAGAAGTAAAAGAAGTGATGAGAGTTCTGAAGAATCATTTAATGAAGACAATGAACTTACCAACTCCTCAACCGCCAGTTCCTTTCGCGAGTCTAATGTTCGAAATTTCAGAAATGATCTAGACCTGACCAAACGAATTGGCTCTAACGGAAGTTTCGTAAAAGCCTCTTTGGATCTTACTTTCAATAGTGCGGAAGGTGATGAGTTTTTAAGATCCGAAGCCTTATTGGAGGATCCAGATGAAGAAGATGTTTTACGCGATCAATTTACTGATGAAAGCTCATCGTCGAATAGGTTTTTCATCTCGTCCACATACAGACTTCCACTCAAACCCAAGGAGGTGTTTTTAGATGTTGGGGTGCGCTTTGATGGAAATACACGAAATACGACCAATGGTACATTTGATTTTAACCAGGACACCCAGCAGTACGATCAGTTTAACGAAGACTTAAGTACAGATTTTAAATATGTAGATAACAGTACAAGACCTTCTCTTAAGTTCACAATAAACAAGGATAAATGGTCTTTCAGTACCAATATTGCTTATGTGTACAGAACCCTGGACAATAGGGATGATTTAAGGCCGGATTTAAGTTTGAGGCAGAATTTTGAAGCGGTTGAAACAGGTGCCTTTTTCAATGTTAAATTAAATGAAAAGGCTAATATTTACGGAAGTTATGACCTTTCCAATTCTCCTCCTCAAATTAATCAACTAACACCATTTCAAAACGTAACGGATCCTTTGAATACCATAACGGGTAACCCTAATTTGGAACCTACGAATACACATAATATGTATGTGAGTTATAACAGCTATGACTTTCAGAACCGCACCGGTTTTTTCGGCTATTTCAATGTGCAGGCCATCAATAATCAGGTCGTGACCCGCACGATTGTGGATGATAATTTTATTAGAAATACAACTTACGACAATGTGGATGGCAACTACAGGGCCTATGGCTTTGTTAATTACAGCAAATCTGTAAAGATAGATTCTCTGAGGAATATTAAGTTGAGTGGGGGCTTAAGCGCCAACATTAACCGTGCTATAAACTTTAACAATGATGTGCAATACGCCTCCTTAA
Source organism: uncultured Winogradskyella sp. (assembly GCA_963966315.1). Classification (GTDB taxonomy): domain Bacteria; phylum Bacteroidota; class Bacteroidia; order Flavobacteriales; family Flavobacteriaceae; genus Winogradskyella_A. Next base: position 43,833 of record CAWZYX010000007.1, read on the forward strand.
ATAACTCCGTAACGCCTAGTTTAGGATTAACCTTCAGCTGGAAGGATATTCTAGAATTTAAACCTAATTACAGCATTTCTATTACTCGAAATTCATTTGACTTGCCGGAATTTGAAAGTCAGGAGTTTACCAGGCACTCGCTGAGAATTGGAGCGACAACCTTTGTACCCAAAAAGTTTGAATGGCGCAACGATGTGAACTTTAGTTATAACCCTGATGTTGCCCCCGGTTTTCAAAAGGCCATCTGGTTCTGGAATACGACATTGGCCTATTCAATGCTCAAGGATAAGGCGACTTTAACGCTTAAGGTTTATGATGTATTGAATCAGAATAACAACTCACAGCGAACGGCAAATGCCAATTTTATTCAGGATTCGGAGAGTACAGTTTTACAACGCTTTGCGATGCTGAGTTTTAGCTATAAGTTTAATAATCTGGGAGCAAAAGGAGAAACCTCTGATAATAATGGCTTCTTAATTATTGATTAATACAGGTATTTTCACCAACCACCGGAAGCACCACCACCGCTAAAGCCACCACCACCAAATCCACCGCCGAAGCCGCCACCACCAAATCCGCCACCACCAAATCCACCAGAACCTCTTGAGTAGCTCCCTCTTCCCATACTGCTCAGAATAATGGCTTCGAGCAAACCACCGGATCGCATTTGGCGACCACCAGATCCTCCACCTCGGGATTTGGACAATGCGATGATGATAATGATGAAAACGATCAAAAGAACGATAAAGGCAGCTGGGAATTTATCACTTGGAGACTCCTGCCTGGTACCAGTATAAGTACCTGTAAGCACTTCGAAAATAGCGTCCGTTCCACGGTCTAATCCTCCATAATAATCATTTCGCTTAAAATAGGGGATGATGTCCCGGTTGATGATACGCTTACTAAGTGCATCTGTCAGGTAAGGTTCTATTCCATCGCCTGTATTAATTCCGATTTGTCTATCATCTCTGGCTAGTAAGATGAGTATACCATTGTCCTCTTTTTCCTGACCAATACCCCATTTTTCTCCCCATTCTGCACCGAGATAGTTAATGTATTCTCCTTCTGTGGAAGCAATAATAGCAATGACTATCTGTGTTGAGGTAGAATCTGAATAACGAACCAGTTTATTTTCCAGAGCTGTCTGTTGTTGCGAATTCAATAAGCCGTAATAGTCATACAGGCTTGTTTGCTTTTTAGGAACCGGAGGTATTTCAAACTGCGCATGAGAGGGGAGAGCAAATCCCATAAGGATCAAAACAGCGATATGTAATAGAAATGAACGCATTAACCTTTGGATATGGTGTTCTCTAATTCGTCTTCATCGGTATGCTCCCATGGAAAATGCTGGGATAGCGCTTCACCGGCTTCGGTAATACCACAAATTAGGCCCTTGGCAAACTCTCCCTTTTTAAACGCTTCCAGAATATGGTCTCTGGTGGTATCCCAGAAATCGTTGGACACCACATCGTTGATCCCTTTGTCCCCAAGAATCACAAATTCTCTTCGGTCGATGGCCACATAGATGAGCACGCCATTTTGCAGTTTGGTATTATCCATCTTCAGGAAGTGGAAGACCTCCAGGGCATGTTCGTATACGTCCCCTTCACAATTGCTCTCGAGGTGTACCCGTATTTCACCCGAGGTTTGGTTCTCTGCTTTTCTAATGGCTTCTATAACCTCTGTTTCTTCTTCGACAGATAAAAAGTCCTCCAAATGTGATGACATGACTATTCGAAGTTAAAATCTACATCAGGAGCTTTTTCACTTCCTTCATCGGATTTGAAATATTCTTTGGGCTCAAAACCCAGAAGTCCGGCTACAAATCTGGTAGGAACCTTTCTGATGTATTCATTGTAAGGTCGTACTTCGGCATTAAATCTGTCTCTTGCGATATTGATTCTGTTTTCGGTCCCTTCCAATTGACTTTGAAGTTCTAAAAAATTCTGATTGGCCTTTAATTCAGGATAACGCTCCACCGAAACCAATAATCTGGACAATGCTCCCGAGAGGCCACTCTGTGCATCCTGAAACGCAGCGATGGATTCAGCAGTAAGATTGTTGGCATCAATGTTTACGGAGGTGGCCTTAGCCCTGGCTTCAATAACATCCGTTAGCGTGCCTCTTTCGAAATCGGCAGCACCCTGCACGGTTTTTACCAGGTTGCCAATAAGGTCGTTTCTTCTTTGGTATGAACTTTCAACATTTGCCCAGCTATTGGAAATACCTTCTTCAAAACTGACGGCCTTGTTGTTTACTCCCATTCCCCAAAAAATGATAACGGCGATGAGAATAATTGGGATGATCCATTTTTTCATAGTACTGATTGATTAAAGTTGTGATTTGATTTTTAATAATTGCGATTTAACACCCTCTAGTTTCGAGATGATGCTAAAATTATCGAGAGCTTCCTTTTTGTTCTCTTTCAGATGAATTTTAGCTCCTTCCAAAGTAAAGCCTCGTTCTTTCACCAGATGATAAATAAACCTAAGGTTTTTAATGTCTTCGGGGGTAAATTTCCTATTGCCTTTGGCATTTTTTTTAGGTTTTAGAACGTCAAACTCCTTTTCCCAAAATCTGATAAGAGAGGTGTTAACGTCGAAGGCTCTTGCCACTTCTCCGATGCCATAATATCTTTTGTCTGGAAGGTCAATTTGCATACTATTAGTCTAGGGATTGATTTTCAAGGGATGCTTTCTGGAGCAGGTCATTAAATTCTGCAGCCGAAAGATTTCCATAATAGAAATTGATAGGGTTGATACGATTTCCGTCCTTAAACACTTCGTAGTGAAGATGAGGAGCCTGAGACCTCCCAGTACTTCCAACAAAGCCAATGATGTCTCCGCGCTTGACCTTCTGATTCTTTCGTACGTTGTATTTGTACAGATGCGCATACAGACTCGTATAACCGTAACCGTGATCAATGCGTATGTGCTTACCATAACCAGAGGAGCGATTGTCTGCACGCACTACTACACCATCACCGGTGGCATAGATCGGTGTGCCTCGCTTTGCTGTAAAGTCCATACCATAGTGAAATTTTCTGGCTTTGGTAAAAGGGTCCGTCCTGTATCCGTAGCCAGAAGCCATTCTCGACAGGTCTTCATTTTTCACAGGTTGAATAGCTGGAATGGCAGATAAAAACTTTTCCTTATCCTCTGCCAGTTTGGCAATTTCATCCAGAGATTTTGATTGCACAACTATGGCCTTTTCCAGGACATCAAGTCGTTTATTGGTCTCTGCGATCAATTCCGAATTATCGAAACCTTCGTATTTACGGTATCGATTAACACCACCAAAACCAGCACGTCTTTGTTCATTAGGTATTGGATTGGCTTCAAAATACAGACGGTAAATCGAATTATCGCGTTCTTCTACATTTTCCAAGGCAGCGATTGCATCATCCATACGTCTGTTCAATAGCTCGTACTGCAGCTGCATATTTTCGAGCTCACGGGCAAGTTCTCGCTCCTTGGGGGACTGAATATAGTAGCTTCCCACAGCCACAATCAGAAATCCAAATAAGGCAGAGGCCACCATAAAAGCCATAATATAGGAAAAGGTGCGACGCTTTTTACGTTCAATTTTCCTGTAGGAAAGCGTGTCCGGATCGTAGTAATATTTTACCTTACTCATAATTCTATTTATGCTATTTTTGCAGCAAAACCGGCAGGCTTTAAATATCCTGACATTGATGTTGAGATGCCTGCCCTAGAACAAAAATAGAAATAAAAGTAATAAAAAAATATAACCTTATAGAATCTGTATTGTTTTGGAAACGAGACAGCTGCTCTGTTCAACGTAAAGTAAAAGGTTAAAATATCTTTAAATATAAGCTCTGCAAGTCCTAAGCCTATGAAATCCAGCGAAATAAGATCTGAGTTTTTATCATTTTTTAAATCCAAAGAACACCTCATTGTACCCTCGGCTCCGATGGTGGTAAAAGACGATCCCACATTAATGTTTGTGAATTCGGGGATGGCACCTTTCAAAGAATATTTTCTGGGTAATGCAACACCAAAGAAGGCACGCATTGCAGATTCCCAGAAGTGTCTGCGAGTGTCGGGGAAGCATAACGATCTGGAGGAAGTAGGCTACGACACCTATCACCATACCTTGTTTGAAATGCTTGGAAACTGGAGTTTCGGAGATTATTTTAAGGAAGAGGCAATTGCCTGGGCATGGGAATTGCTCACTAAGAGGTATGGGATTAATAAAGACATACTCTATGTCACCATTTTTGAAGGCGACGATAAGGATGGTCTTACTCTGGATGAGGAGGCCTATAACATCTGGAAAAAGTACATAGCCGAAGACCGAATTTTAAAAGGAGACAAGAAAGACAATTTTTGGGAAATGGGCGATCAGGGTCCCTGCGGTCCTTGCAGTGAAATCCACGTTGATTTGAGAAGGGATGAGGACAAGGCTAAAATTGATGGGAGGACGTTGGTCAATCAAGACCATCCGGAAGTGGTGGAGATCTGGAATCTGGTATTTATGCAGTTTAACCGCAAGGCGGATGGACAACTCGAACCTTTACCACATAAACATATCGATACGGGTATGGGGTTTGAACGTTTATGCATGGTTTTACAAGGTGTTCGATCCAACTATGACACTGATGTGTTTACCCCATTGATAAGGGAAATTGAAACCATAACAGACGCGCAATACGGCAAATCCGAAAAGACCGATGTAGCCATCAGAGTGATTGCAGACCATATCAGGGCCGTAGCTTTTTCAATCGCAGACGGGCAATTACCAAGTAATACGGGAGCAGGCTATGTGATTAGGCGAATATTGAGGCGGGCCATTCGTTACGGGTTTACCTTTTTAGGACAGAAAGAGCCGTTTATTTATAAACTGTCCAAAACGCTCAGTAATCAAATGGGAGAGGCTTACCCAGAACTGAGCTCACAGCAACGAATTATTGAGAATGTCATCAAAGAAGAAGAGCAGTCCTTTCTAAGGACTTTGGATCAGGGGCTGCTTCTGCTGGACAAGGTGATTCGTAATACACCAAAAACTGAAGCTATCGAAGGAAAACGCGCCTTTGAATTGTATGATACTTATGGTTTTCCTCTGGATCTTACCCAGCTCATTGCCAAGGAAAATGATCATGAGGTGGATATTCAGGGTTTTGAAAAACAAATGGCAAAGCAAAAGGAGCGTTCGAGAGCAGCTGGAGCAACTGAAACCTCGGACTGGGTGGTACTAAGAGACAACGACCATGAAGAGTTTATTGGCTACGATACCCTTACAGCGAACGTTAAGATCACCCGTTACCGAAAAGTTGTGCAACAAAAGGAAGAGCGATACCATCTGGTGTTTAATCTAACGCCATTTTACCCCGAAGGCGGAGGTCAAGTTGGAGATCGAGGGGCACTGGAAGCCTCTAATGGCGATGTGATTTACATTTTAGATACAAAAAAGGAAAACAATGTGATCATTCACATTAGCAAGACCCTGCCCAGCGATCTTCATCAGACCTTTAATGCGGTGGTCGGTGAGGAGGGAAGGCATCTATCAGCCTGTAACCATACAGCAACCCATCTGTTGCATCAGGCATTGCGAACTATTCTTGGAAGCCATGTCGAGCAAAAAGGCTCTTTAGTACAACCTAAGTCGCTTCGATTTGATTTTTCCCATTTCAAAAAGCTCACTCCGGAGGAGCTTCAGGAAATTGAAGATTTTGTTAACGCGAGAATAAGGGAGCGACTACCGTTGCAGGAGCACCGTCAGATACCGCTGCAAGAGGCTCTGGACGACGGGGCATTGGCTTTGTTTGGTGAAAAATACGGTGACGTGGTGCGAAGCATTAGGTTTGGAAAGTCGGTAGAATTGTGTGGTGGAACCCATGTCTCAAATACCAGGGATATTTGGTACTTTAAAATCCAATCAGAGAGCGCCATAGCCGCCGGTGTCAGGCGAATAGAAGCCATTACCAATAGAGCTGTGGGGCGTTATTTTGAGGAGGTGGAAAAAAGTTTTCAGTCGGTAAAAGAAGTGCTCAAATCCAACAATGATCCGGCTAAGGCTATTGAACAGCTACAGAGTGAAAATACCTCTTTAAAGAAGGAACTGGATCAGTTAAAAAAGGAAAAGGTCAAAAATTTGACATCGGAAATGCTAGAGCAGCTAAGGGAGTTGAATGGACTAAATTTTTTAGCAACCCGCCTGGATCTCGATGCCGCAGATACCAAGAACCTTGCATTTGAAATGGGGCAGGTAAAGGATAACCTTTTTCTGTTGTTTGGCTCAAACGTTGGAGGGAAGGCTATACTAACCTGTTATATTTCAAAAGAGCTGGCTCAGGAGAGAGGCCTCAATGCCGGTCAGATCGTCAGGGAATTAGGAAAGTACATCCAGGGAGGCGGTGGCGGTCAGCCGTTTTTTGCAACGGCAGGAGGTAAGAATCCCGCTGGTCTGGATGAGGCTCTAACAAAGGTAGAGAACTATATTTCTTAGATCATAATGAAGCTAAGAACTGAAGTAAGGATTGAAA
>CAWZYX010000008.1:0-46766 GCA_963966315.1 uncultured Winogradskyella sp.
GTATTATATTATTTTATTAAAGATGAACAATTTTAAAGTGTTTCAAAATTACAACTTTCCAAAGGTTTTTAAAAGTCTCTAACAAAAATGACCGATTGTTAATTATAATTCATAAAAGTTGCCTTTTATGCTTTAAATATTAATTTTTTAATAATTATTTAATAGAAGTAGTAAAAAATTAACAGAATCACTTATTCAGATCAGAATACCTCTTTATCAGATGTACAGTAGCCAGGTCCTTTACACGATATTTTTTTACAGATCAGCAATGGTGTTTCGAACTCTACAAAATCGAATCAACAATCTTCTCATCCGAAATACCTTCAGCTTCGGCCTTGTAGTTTTTAATGATCCTGTGCCTTAAAATACCAATAGCAATTGCCTTAACATCTTCTATGTCAGGTGAAAATTTGCCTTTTGTCGCTGCATGCGTCTTTGCTGCTAGAATCAGGTTTTGAGAGGCTCTTGGTCCAGCTCCCCAATCTACGAACTCATTTACCATGTCCGCTGAAGTTGTTGTGTTGGGTCTGGTCTTGGACACTAGAGACACTGCATATTCAATGACATTATCCGCTACCGGCATACGTCTGATCGCTCGTTGATAATCCATGATCTCCTGTGCAGAAAAAAGTGCATTGACTGTAATAATCTGATCAGTTGTAGTGGTCTTCACCACCTCTACCTCTTCATGGTAGGACGGGTATTCCAGTTTGATGGCAAACATAAACCGGTCCAGCTGAGCCTCCGGTAAAGGATAGGTTCCTTCTTGCTCAATAGGGTTTTGGGTTGCTAATACAAAATAAGGAAGATCCAACGTATAGCGATGCCCGGCAACAGTTACAGCACGTTCCTGCATAGCTTCCAATAAAGCGGCTTGTGTTTTTGGGGGAGTCCTGTTAATTTCATCTGCAAGGATGATATTCGCAAACACTGGCCCCTTGATGAACTTAAAGTGTCGATCTTCATCCAGGATCTCACTTCCTAGTATATCACTAGGCATAAGGTCCGGAGTGAACTGAATTCGCTTGAAGTTGAGACCTAAGGCCTGAGCTATTGTATTGACCATTAATGTTTTGGCTAGTCCGGGTACGCCAACTAACAATGAATGTCCACCTGAAAAGATAGAAACAAGAATTTGATCAACCACGTCATTTTGACCAATGATCACTTTTGCAATTTCGGATCTAAGTGCCTCGTATTTGACAACGAAGGCTTCTAATACGTTTACATCTGACATTTACTCCGCCGTTTTTAACCAATTACTTTGATAATCACAATCACGGTATTCACCATTAATCTTAATGTAGGTCTCCATAATTGCGTCTCTTTGCCATTCTTCAATTGCTTTAAACTGCTTGTCCTGTAATGCCAGATTCTTGATTTTTATATAATCTCTTGCGTAATCCGCTTCATGTTCGTCAATTCGGTCGGTCACCGTGAGTATTTTGAATTTAATCCGATTAATACGGTCTTCATCCTGCAGTACTGGGCTCACTTCGCCATCTGCAAGATTTTGAATTTGAGAGTACAGTTCAGGATCCATTTTGGTCAACTCAAAATTGAAATCCTGTGTTAGGGGATTCATTAATTGACCCCCTTCAAATTTGGTCTCTTCCTCGTCACTAAACTCAAGTGCAGCCTGTTGGAAAGTAATGGTACCATCAACAATTTTTGCCCTGGCCAGATCAATTTTTTCTTTGGCCGCAAGAATAGCCTCCTGAGTGATCTCTGGTCGGAGGAGTATGTGACGAACTTCGTATTCCTGCCCTCGTACTTTTTCCAAATAAATAATATGGTATCCAAATTCCGATTCAAAAGGGTCTGATATTTCGCCCTCCTGAAGCGAAAATGCAACATCTCTAAATTCTTTCACCATACGCGGGCGCTTGCGGTTCAGAATGTATTTTCCACCGTTTCGTTTGGATGCAGAGTCGTCAGAATACAATAAGACTTTGGTTGTGAAACTAGCTCCATTGTCCTCAATATCTGACTTGAATCCCTGAAGTTTTTCTATAGCTTCCTGCTTGGCATCCTCAGTTACTTCAGGTATTACAACAATTTGTGCCACCTTGAGCTCAGTACCAAAAGTGGGTTTATCCTCTCCCAATTCTTCGTAGAACAATCGAACTTCTTCAGGGGTGATTTCAATATCTCCTATGATTTTATTCTGCATCTCACTGGCCAGATAATTCATGGAATTGATATCGAACATCTCCTCTCTAAGTGCTTCTTCGGAATCTTTATTGTAGAGATTTAACAAATAATCCATATCGCCGTTTGTTTGACCAAGAAAGGCCTCAATCTGCTGGTCTATTTGCGAGCGGATTTGTAATTCATTGACCATTATACTATCCTGAACGGCACCATGAGCGTATAGCTTTTGTTCTAACATGCTGCCAAAAAGCTGACATCTGGTCATATCTCCCAAATCACCTCCTTCTGCTTTTATCTGAGCGATCCGACGGTCTAGGTCCGAATCGAGTAAAATATAATCTCCAACCACAGCCGCAACCCCATCCACCTTAATTCTTCCAGAGGTTTTAATGACCTTTTGTTCTTCTTTCTTTTCTTCTACTTTGTCCTCTATGATTTCCTGAGCGGTCAATATCTGAACGACACAAAGAAAACCAACAACAACTACCCACTGTTTATTCATAAGTTTCAAACTCTTTTGTCCTGATAGCATCTTTAATTATATCCATTTCCAACTGTTTGGTGAGCTCCAACTTTCGCTTGTTCAATACCATTTGATTGATTGATGGCAACATGTATTGAAGGGGTGCATAATCGTTGCGGTATCTCACATCCTCCACCTTGATCAAATATAGGTTGATTGAATCTTTAAGTTGCAGAAAATTAGAGATTTTTAACAGTTCACTTTGATTGGTGGTATTTATCACCGGTATTTTGTCTGCCACTTGCTGAGCGCTCACCCAGATAGAATCCTTTAGAGAAAAGGTATTGAACTGAAGCGCAATCGAATCTAAATAAGGCTTATCAATGCTATCAAACCGAACGAAACGTTCTTTTACCTCATCCAGGTTTAAAGCTGATTGTTGTATATTGATGTACCGAAGTTTTATGATATTTTCATTCAATTTAAATGATTCTCTATTGGCTATGTAGAACTCCTGAGCTTCCATTTCAGTTACCAATGTATCGAGGCTTTGGATGACCAAGCCATCCATATAGGCTTTGGAAAATAATTCGTTACGGTATTGGTCTACCAAAACCTCAAACTCCTGCTGTTGCTCATCTGATAAATTTCGCTGCGCTCCATCCATGAGCAAATGCTGACGTGCCCAGCGGTTGATATAGGCCTTAACAATGACAGCGCTGTCTTCGGGACTTAATCCGACAGGAACAAGGTCTTTTATCTCATCTTTATACAAATAATTATCCTTGACCCTGGCCACTATAATGTCTTCAGGAACTCTGGAAAAAAAATCGCAGCCTATGAATAATATAGGAACAAGTATTGCAAAAACGACTCGTTTCAATGTAATTACTTTAGTTTCAATTTGTCTAGTGCTTCCTGATTGATCCAAACAGGAAAACGCTCCTTTAATCCATCCATCCAATCCTCTTCAATTTGATTCTGATAATCACTGGTCACCTCGCCCTTGATCTCCTCAAAAGTCTTTGGGCCGGCAGGAAGAACATCCAGCACCTTGATCAGGTGGTAGGATTCGTTGTGATCGTATATGGACACCTCATTTTTTCTTATCCTCAAATCTTCGGGTAGGACAGGTGCATCAATTTCATACAAATCTGAAGTGATAATCACATCAGACCCCTTATCCATTAAGTAGGCTTTAAGTTGATCTAAGGAATTTTTATTCAGTAGATGTTTATCAATCCCTTTTAATTCTTTTTTATCAGCAGAAGATGCGATAATTACCTCGACCCGAGGTTTCCATTGGTACTTTAACTTGTGCTCCTCATAATACTCCATAAGTCCTGTAGAATCCTGAGCTGCCTTATTCCAAACTTCACGTTCCATTAGATCAAACAACAAAAGCCCATCTCTGTACTCCTTTAAAACCGCAGCAAATTCAGGATTTTCGTTCTCTAGATTTTCCTCCCTAAATTTCAAAATAGAAACCTCAAAAAAGGCAGTATAACTTTTGTCATAGACCACATTAAAATCAGTTTCCTTATTGTAATAGATACGCTGCTGCCCCATAAGATAAGTACCAAAATCGGAAAACAGATAGGCCCTTTCATTGATTGTGAACAGCGTGTCCTGAACAGGAAAATCCTTTGGCAGGGTCCATTTATTCTGAAAAAAAGAGTTGTTAAAAATTGTGCTAAACATTTTTTTAGCCTCTGGATTTTCATAAATGGAATAGCGTTGTCTTAAGTCCTCCACAAGTGATTCATTGATGATCTTGGATCTGGAGTCTCTTTTAACCCTGTTGATCAAACTGGCTTCTAAATCCTTAAAACTTCCCAAAGACTCCAGTTTGATGCGTTTGACAATGTGCCACCCGAATCTTGTCTGAAAAGGTTTCGAATAGTCTTCATCTTTTTCTAAAGCGTAAACAGTATCTTCAAACACAGAAGAACTTAGCTCTCCGCTTTTAAAAGGTCTTAGTTCACCTCCCTTTTTGGCCGAACCCTTGTCATCTGAAAACTGTTTGGCAAGGCTCTCAAAGGATTCTCCGTTCTGTAACTTTGAGTACAACATGTTAATGCGCTTTTCGGGGATGATGGTTGAGTCCTTCTGTTCATTAGCTACCATTATATGAGCAGCCGTCATGGTCCCTCGAGAGGGCCTTTTGTCGATCACTTTCAACACATGATATCCAAACCTGGTTCTAAAAGGCATGGACACCTCGTCTACACTTGTTTCAAATGCCACATTTTCGAAGCTATAAACCATTTTAAAGGCCGAGAAATATCCCAAATCTTCTGCAAAAACGGTTGTGCCGTTATGCAATTCGTTCTTGAGATCATCAAAATCTTCATTAGCTAATCGCTTTCTATAACTGAGCACCTTATCATAGGCGGCAATTGTATCCCTTTCATTTTCATCTAAGCGAACTAGTATATGAACAGCTTTCACATCCCATTTCATGCGTTCATAGGCCTCCTGTACAAGCGCTTCTGTTACCTTAGTTTCTGATAAATAGGACTGTATCAACTGGCGTTTATAGTTCTCAAAATCTCTCAAGTAGGATTTATCCTTATTGATTTTTAATCTTTTAGCCTCCTGCAGTTTTAACTGATAATCAGTGAATAGCTGGAGATAGTTGTCCAGTTCCTTTTGAGAATCGTCTTTCACCAACTCTATGTTCTTATTATACACCCTCAAAAATTCCTGAGATGAAATACTATCCCCATTTACAACCATTATCACGTTGTTGTTTTGAGAGCAAATCATACCAGGCAAAATGCAGAGCCATAATAGGGAACGAGCGACTTTTGATTTCAGTTGAACGACACGCTTCATTCTTAGCTTATTATTTATAAAATGCTTGTGATTATACTTGTTTGAACAAAAGCGTAAAATTAATATAAATGGTTATGAATTCAACTTTTTAACCTCCATTTAATAACTATGAGCAGTTTAATTTTTCTGAATTGAACAAAGCTATACTTTGTTAATACTTCCTTTAAAACTTTGTGAAATTGCTGTAAAATATTTCAACTTTGTTCGTTATTTGTGGGATGATTAATTGATAGGTCCTTAAAAATGAAATACTCCTGCGAAATCGTAATCCATAGACCGGTTACTGAAGTCATTTCAAAATTAGATTCTCCTCAAAACCTGAAGCATTGGCAAGCCGGACTTGTTGCTACGGAACACATATCTGGAACGCCTGGCGAGTTTGGCGCGAAAATGAAGATGAAATATCGCTTTGGTAAGAGAGAAATGGAACTTACAGAAACCATTATTAAAAGGGCATTCCCGGAAGAGTTTCATGCAGCCTACACCACAAAGGGAATGCGAAATATCCAAAAAAATTATTTCAGGCCAACTAAAAAGGGACATACCAAATGGATTTCAGAATCTGAATTTCAACCCACAAGTCTTCGAATGAGGGCTCTTCTTTTTTTGATGCCAAGTGCTTTTAAGAAACAGTCCTTTAGATACATGTCTGATTTTAAAAGCTTTGTCGAAGAGGGAAAATCTGTTCATAATGCGCAAACTTAAGCTCATTTGGGATTTTAGAGGACCTGTTAGTAAACAAACGGCAGAACATCACCTGATTCACCTTAAAGAGTACGTTAGAACAAAGCAATTAGGGATTTCGGTATTTGGAACTGAGGCTCTATCAGAGATGCATCATTTGGCTTACTTGGTTTGTGATGAACATGAAATGCCTCCATTAAGAGATGCTTTAAAGCCACACAGAGGTCAGCTTTACGAAGGTTAAAACAATCTCTTAAATAGTGCAGAAATGAATTGTCCAGTTGGTACAGAGGTAATTATTTTTAAGTCTTCAAGTAAAGTGGATTCCTCATCTAAAAATCGAAAAATGGTCTGAATGCGGGTTTTTTTAAAAAGACTTGAAAACAACTCTGCTCCCTTATGGTTGTTCTTGCTCAGAACATCCAGCATTAACAAATCGTAATACCAGAACTTAGTAGTTTTGTGAAACTCTGTAAGGTCCGGTGTCTGTTTGATGAACTCAACAAGTTGTCGTGTTTTTTTTGTAGTACTCATAAACGTATACCCGGTACTAGCCTTTGTCCAGCCTCCCGCCGTTCCAATGTGGAGGAGGTTTTTTGAATTATTAGCCTCAAAACCGAATGAGGTCATGGGTATGGACCCCCGTTCTTTTTCAACAATATCGTATTCTGTGTATCCTTTTGAATCGAGGTAGTTTTTTATAGCGCTCTCATACTCTTCCGTTTTCAACTTATCCTTGGAGAAAAGGGTATATTCAAACAAAGCTTCCGTTGTACTCGTAGGCAGTACATACATAAACCTGGTGTTTCCTTTCTGTGAAATATCAAAGTCCATAAAAGTAGCTACAGAATCGTCCACAAATCCCTTATGTAATTTAATGAACCAACCAACGAAATGCTGTTGAAGCACGGGATACTTATTTTGATCCTTAAAAGAAATTCCTATTAATGTGCTATTAAAAGCTTTTTGAGCAGTGAAGGAATTAATGGTTCCCCGAATTTGTACCTCATGACCCGTATCATTAAGTTCAATAATCTCATCAGATATAAATGAGATATTTGCTTTGGATTCGATTATCTCCCAAAGAGACTTGTAGAAATTAGAGCTCCTGATCATTTTATATGTATATGGAGCCGTCTCGATTTCCTTTTTAAATGATGCACTTCCAAAATAGATCTTAGACCAGGATTTACTGAGAATACTATCCCACTCCCCTTCAGCATCTTCCCAGTAACACCAGGTTCGGTCGTTCCCCTTGTCGGCAGTCTTATCGATAATAAGAATGGTTTTATCATCGAAAAACACGTCCTGTGCCATTCTATAAGCCAGCATTAATCCAGATGCACCTGCACCAATTATGATGTAATCTGCTTTGATCATACAAATAAGAAAACACTGAAAAAAATGAGCATGGAAAAAAATAGGTGAAGGGAAACTTTCCGATTCGTTTTTACCTTGAAGTACTGATAGCCTAGATGGGCTAAAAAAGCGATAGCCAGCCAGCCAACGTAATTTTGCAATGGAACGATACCTCCTTCAAATTCCCAGAAGTCAAATCTCGGAGCAGATACTTCAATAATAACATCCAAACCAGTCATGAGTGCTGCCCCGATAAAACTTTTTACCCATATTGACCTTGTAAAATAGGATGCTATGTCTGCAGTTATAGCTGTTAAAAGGGCCCAGTTAAAACAAATCATGATAGGAACACCCCAAACCTTATATCCCAGATTCTTCCCATATTCATAGGTTCCAAAGATGAGTCCGTAATTCACACCAAGTGCTTCTGTGATAAAGCCTAAAGCAAATGGAATAAAAAAAGCAATTACATATGCTGGTTTAAACTCTTTTGTGTTCACCACCAGTATTGTAAAACTCAAAAAAAGATTAAGTGGTGTTGCAGACAAAAACCAATCCGTATAACCGTCTGTCTGGATACCGATCATGCCAGAGACGGAAAACAGCCAAATCAAAAAAATTGAAAAATAGAGCTTAAACTTGGGATCCATTATTTCACACCTCTTTTTTTAATGATATCGGCAACGATCTTTCCCGAGAGCAAACAGAGAGGAATACCACCACCAGGGTGTACTGATCCTCCACAAAAATACAGATTTGATATCCCCTGTTTAAAATTTGGGTGCCTTAGAAAGGCTGCAAATTTATTATTGCTAGAGGCTCCGTAAAGTGACCCTTGATAACTTTGGGTTCTAGACTCTATGCTTCTGGGATCTAATATGGATTCGTATTCAATCAGAGAAGCCAAATCTATCTTGAGTAAACGATTCAATTTACTGAGGATATTATCTCTGGTTCTGTCTATAATCTCTTCCCAATCCTGACCTGTATTACCGGGAACATTGACCATGGTAAACCAATTTTCACAACCTTCAGGTGCATCTCCCTTCTCTTCTTTAGACGTGATGTTCACATAGATGGTAGGGTCGTCATAGACGTTCCCTTTGTTAAATATATAATCGAATTCTGTTTTGTACTCTTCAGAAAAGAAAATATTGTGTAAATCCAGTTCCGGAAATTCTTTTTTAACACCCCAGTAAAATATCAACGCCGAACTGCTTCTAGGCTGCTTTAAGGTCTTTTCAGGAGCCCTATGATCTCTTAATAAGGTTCTGTATGTGGGAACGACATCCGAATTCGTTACAACAATATCAGCCTCAATTTTTTGATCACCAATACTTATCCCGGTCACTTTTCCCTTTTTCACTTCGATTCTATTCACAAGGGAATTGAAATGAAAATCTACTCCAATAGAAACAGCCAGTTTATATAAGCTCATACTGATGCTGTGCATTCCTCCTTTGGGAAAAAAGGTGCCAAAGTACTGTTCTAAGTGTGGTATCATGGACATGATACCAGGTGTTAAATAAGGGGAGGAACCGTTGTATGTGGCAAAACGGTTATAAAATTGTGCGAGTCGCTTGTCTCTAAAATGTTTATTGTTGTGTTCGGCTAAGGTGTTGTTAATGCCCAATCCTCCAATTTGAACAATAGCACTCAAGGTATCCTTACTCAAGTAGGTAGAAAGACGATGCAAGGATTTTTCAAGAAACAAAGAGGCTGTCAGGTCGTATTTTCTTTTACTATTTGACAGGTAGCTAGTAACTGTTTCTGTATCGACATTAAATGTTTTGGAAGCTTCCATTGCGAATTGATCCAGATCTGCCGGCGCTGAAAATGTGGTACCATCCTCATAAAAATAGTTACAGACAACCTCCTTTTTTTTGTATTGGAATAAATTTTCAATAGGCTCTCCGGCCAGTTCGAATAATTCCTCAACATATTGCGGCATCGTAAATAAGGATGGGCCCATATCAAACCTGTAACCCTTTTCACTGAAGGCAGTTAGTTTTCCTCCGGGATAATCATTAGCCTCATAAACTGCTACTGCATATCCCTGAACACGTAACCTAATCGCCGCTGCTAACGCTGCAATGCCCGCTCCAATAATGACGATCTGCTTATTCCTTTTGGTTTGTTCCATTCCTGAGGTAAAGATACTATTTCAAGGCTTTTACTTTTTGTTAAGGGCGTCGTAAAATTTTACGATATTTAGGGAAACGAATAGGATGAACTCCAAAACAAGACGGGACTTTTTTAAAAAAATGGGTTTGGGACTAGCAGGAAGTGTACTATTCCCTCATTTAACAACTTCCAATTTGGCAATAGGAGCTGACCTGAGCTTTATAAAAACGCCGGATGGTGATTCTGAAGACTTTTGGGAAAACGTAAAGGGCATGTTCCGTTTTGAGGAGGGATTGCACTACTTCAACAATGCTTCACTGGGCTCCTCACCTGTCCCAGTGCAACAAGCTACAAATGACTATCGTGCAACTTTGGACGGATTCCCTTCTAAATATATGTGGTCCGATTGGTATGACGAAAAGGAGGTTGTTAGAACACTTGTAGCGGATTTTTTTTCGGTTTCCAGTGACGAAATAGCAATAATACACAACACTACTGAAGGAATGAACCTTATCGCCAGAAGTTTTGATCTGAAACCCGGAGACGAAGTGATCATGGTAGATCATGAACATACCAGTGGTACCATTCCGTGGGAAGTATGGCAACAATCTAAAGGAATTAGACTCATCAGGCCCGAGCTACCCATTATGCCTGAATCCAAGGAAGAGATTGTTGATATATATCGAAAAGCAATCAACCCAAGGACCAAAGTAATATCCATGTGTCATATGGTCAATACCAATGGCATGATACTACCTGTTAAAGAAGTTTCTGAATTAGCCCGCAGTCGGGGGATCAAAGTGGCTGTTGATGGGGCCCAAAGTGCAGGGATGTTTCAAATAGATTTGAAAGATCTTCAATGCGATTACTATGCAGCCAGTGCTCATAAATGGTTGTTTGCGCCAAAGGGGATTGGTGTTTTTTATGCGCGAAAAGAAAGTCAGACCGACCTCAAACCATTAATTGTTGCAAGAGGGCATGAGGACAAATCCATTCGACGACTTGAAAATTATAATACCAGAAATTTGCCAGAGTATCTGGGGCTTGGTGAATCCATTGATTTTTTGAATCAAATTGGAATGGAGAATATCCATGATAGGTCTTTCGCGTTGAAACGCTATTTCAGATCGGAAGTTGCAAACAATCCAAAGCTCATATTGAAAACACCAGCATCAGATGATCTTTCTTGCGCTATTCAGACTTTGGAAGTAAAGGGAATGAAAGTTTCCGAGGTTAAAAACAGATTGTTCGATACCTATGGGATTGATACAAGACCGATGTCCAGCTTTGGTTTGAATGGCTGCAGAATATCCTTTGGGATCTATATCACGAAAAAAGACATTGACTATCTGGTCAATGCCTTGAATACTATATCGACATAGCCATCTATCTCGAATAGTTGGGAGCTTCCTTGGTAATGGTCACATCATGTGGATGGCTTTCATTAATTCCACTGGAAGTAATTTTAACAAAACGACCTGTTTCCTTTAGAGTGGCAATATCCTTAGCTCCGCAGTATCCCATACCGGCTCTTAGTCCTCCTACGAACTGGTGGATACTTTCAACCAATTCTCCTTTGTAGGGAACTCGGCCTACTATTCCCTCCGGAACCAATTTTTTAATGTCGTCTTCAACATCCTGAAAGTAGCGATCCTTACTCCCTTGCTTCATCGCCTCCACGGAACCCATTCCTCGGTAAGATTTAAATTTTCGTCCTTCATAGATAATTGTTTCCCCAGGGCTTTCTTTCGTGCCCGCTAACAGAGATCCAAGCATAACCGTATCGGCTCCGGCTGCTATCGCTTTGGGAATATCACCTGTGTAACGGATACCTCCATCTGCGATCACAGGCACTCCAGAGCCTTTGATGGCTGAAGCTACCTCCAGGACGGCTGAAAACTGAGGAAAGCCAACTCCCGCAACAACCCTTGTAGTACAAATGGAGCCAGGTCCAATTCCAACTTTCACTGCATCGGCCCCGGCATCAACGAGATATTTAGCGGCCTCTCCTGTAGCAATATTACCTACGATGACCTCTAAATTGGGAAACTTATTTTTAATGTCTTTTAAAACCATTACCACTCCTTTGGTGTGGCCATGGGCTGTATCTATAACGATGGCGTCTACTCCGGCATTTACAAGGGCTTCGGCTCTTATTACTGCATCCGCAGTTACACCAATGGCAGCAGCCACTTGCAATCGTCCGTATTCGTCTTTATTGGCAATTGGTTTTTGGGTTACCTTGGTAATATCACGGAAGGTGATCAATCCTGCCAGGCTATAATCCTTTTCTACAATGAGCAGTTTCTCTATTTTATTGGCCTGAAGAATGGTCTCAGCATCCTTTAATGAGGTTCCCACCGGTGCTGTGACCAGGTTTTCTCCTGTCATCACCTCTACAATCGGACGTTCGTTATTGTGTTCGAATCTTAAATCGCGATTGGTCACAATCCCTTTCAATTTCCCTTGTCCGTCTACAATAGGTATTCCACCAATACTGTGCTCCGCCATATTCTCTTTGGCGTCTCTCACGGTTGCTGTTAAAGGAAGCGTTACCGGGTCAATGATCATTCCACTTTCGGCGCGTTTCACACGTCTCACTTTCGCAGCTTGCTGTTCCGCCGTCATGTTTTTATGAAGTACGCCAATACCTCCTTCTCGGGCCATGGCTATAGCCATTTTACTCTCGGTCACCGTATCCATGGCAGCCGATACTACCGGAATATTAATCGTGATGTTCCTCGTAAATTTAGTTTGTATATTTACTTCTCGCGGAAGTACTTGCGAATAAGCTGGTACTAAAAGGACGTCATCATAGGTAAGGCCTTCACCTAAGATTTTCTGTTCGTGTGCGGTCATTGCAATTACGATTTAATTGCGTGCAAATATACGACTAATCTTTGGAAGTTATCCTTCTTGTGAACGAACTTCTCAAAGAGCTCAGTTCATTAGTAACAATCCATCTTTAGTTGTTCATTTGCTTCAAAGAAGCTCAGGGGCTTATTTAGTTCTGCTTTGGTTAAATGATTTAGTTGTGATATCACCTGGTTTTGCATGGCTATGGAACCACATACCATGATCACCCCACCACCCGATAAAACTTTTTTGAAGAGACTCTTGTGTTTAGGAATTAAATCCTGAACGTACGTTTTCGGCCCATCAGAGCGGGAGTAAGCTACCTGAAAATCAGAAAGTCGTTTGGATTGCTGCACCTTTTCTATATATGAAGCGTAAAGCTTCAGGGACTCTTTGTTCCTAACACCCCAGAACAGATGACAAGGAACTTGTTTTTTATTCTCACTGAGCATTCCCAGGAAAGGTGCAATACCCGTACCATTAGAAATCATTATCACTTCACTGGTATGAAAGGGAAAATGAAACTCATAATTACGTTTTATTTTGGCCTTAAGAATTTGATTCATGCATAAGTCATACAACATATTTGATGCCAATCCAAGATCATGTTTTCTGATACTTAGTAAAATATCTCCATCAATTTTTCCGATGGAATATAAGCGCTCTGCACCCTCTTTATCTGGATATAGGGCTAATAGATCACCAGATTGAAATTTTTGTCTCCCTCGCTGCTTTAAGCGGATTGTAAAGGTTTGATCCGTATTGAGTTGAGATCGATGAGCTACCACATAAAAGCTCAGTCTTCCTTTTTTTGATGGAAGGATTTGTGATGTTACCTTTAATTCTAAACCCTTTATTTTTGACCATCGACTCAACCATTCCTTAAAGGCCGCTTCGGATTGGTTGTTTATCTTAAATATTGGCATGGCCCTGTCAAAAGTGGAATGCTTACGTATTAGTCGATCTACAGTATCGGCATATTTACAATACTCAGGATACATTAAACTTCCGAAGCCAAGCACTGAATAGCTTAATCTATTTGGCTGTTGAACCCTTTTAAACTTTTTATAAAAATTGCTAGCACTCGAGGGTGCGTCTCCTTCACCATAGGTGGAAGTCATTAATATGAGATCGGTGGCATTTTTGTAAGTGGTATAATTATTCATTTTATCAATGAATACCTTTACCCCGTTGTTGAGCAAACTTTTTGAAAACTCCTCTGCAAACCGCTGTGTACTGCCTGTTTCAGACCCCACCAGAACAATACATTCCGCTTCATTTTCGGTATATTTATTAGACCATATACTCCTCGAAGACAATCGCTGCCAGCTCATTGCAAAACCGGAGTACATAAAAAACAGGAGAGCAATACAACTCAGAAGTAATACGATTGGCCAGAGAAGAGACCCCTGACCTGTATGCAAGACAAAAGACCAATGCAGCAATTGACTTAATAATGAAGTCTTCCCAGACATTAAGACCTGGCCTGTATACTGGTTAATATTGTATTCTGAACCCTTAAGAGTTAATACGAAATAGTCCTCTTCATCATCTGAAAATGGATATTCCAATTTAACAAGGTCATTTACAAAGTGGGTATTAAAAATCTCAAAGTCAGATAAGGATTTTTTTTTGAGATTTGAAACTGTTTTATAATTGGTGATTTGATCATTTGATACCGGCAGAATTTCAAATCGGTACATGGATAGTAATACCCCCGAGACAGCAACTATGAGTAATGGGGTCAGTGCAAAACGACCAAGAACGACGTGATAATACTGATTATAATCTTCCTTAATTACTTTGGCAAACCAACGTTTGAATCCACCCTGACGTTTTGCAATAAGAAATATTCCCGAAATGACGATCAGAATCAATAAAAATGAAACCAACCCAATGATGAAGCGCCCGGTTGATTTTAAAAATAAGGATCTGTGAAGATTCGTGGCAAAGTCATAAACAGGTGCTCTTTTAAAAGCATCATCCAACTTCCGACCTGTTATCGGATCAAGGTAAAAGGTTTTATTTTCGCCTTCTCTTGTAAATACCGAAGCCTTTAAAAAATTGTTCTTATCAACTTCAATAGAAACAACCTCATCAAACTCTTTGTTCAAAATTGAAACGAGTTCAGCAACAGTTAAATCGCTGCTTCCACGAACAGCATACGGCTTCATTTGGTTCGAGATTGGCTCAATTGCCAAAATAATTCCTGTGACGGAAGCAATTAGAATAAACACTGACGTAATAAGTGCCAGTATCCAATGACTATATCTCCAGATCGACACTGTCATTTTATCTGTCTACTGAGGCAACATCCTTACATACCTTATAAATCCGCGTCCCTCAAACTTGCCTTTCACGTTCTCTGAGCTAAGGTCAAATTCCACATCATCGGTATAGTACTCCTGATCTTCAACAGCTGTTTCGAAACGGAGACGGTAACCTTTATCGATTTTATCATTCTCAATTTCGATAATTGAAATCGATCGCTCTCCACCACTTATCGTTTCTCCTGTAATGGCGTCAATGTTCGTTCTTACCTTTCCGTGAAATTTCCACCACTCTGTTATATCAAAATACCATTCGTCATCATCGCCAAGGACGTATAGGGTCTTTTCATAGTTTCCTTCGGGATTAATCAATGAAATGACTATGTAGGCACCTTCCCCTGAATAATTAGTGAGCTGTATCATGCACTTATAAATGCTTGAAGGGCCGGAAACGGGTTTAAATCCAAAAAAAATAAAACAACCAAATAATAGCGCACTGGTCGCAATGGTTTTTAAATATTTAGTTTTTATCATGATCTAAAAAATTATTTCAGAAAACTGAGATCAGTTTTTTCTTTTTGAAGGACTTCATTCTCTGCGGCAAGGTCGTACACGGATTCTTCAAAATCGGTAAGAATGGATCGGTCAGCCCCCTGTTCTAGAAGGTATCTCATAATCGTATGATCACGAGCTTTCATTGCTGCAAGGTGTAAGGGGGTTAAGCCATCATCATTTTTAGCGTTGATATTCAATTCAAAAGCCTTTAGTTTTTTGATGAGATCCAAATCGTTCCGCTCTGCGGCCAGATGATAAAGGGTCTGACCCTTTCCTTCCGATGAGCTCAATTTAAATCCGTTTTGGTTCAAAAGCTCCAACTTTTTGTCAAAAACCTCGCTGGCCTTCATGGAATATGAACGAAGGAGATAAAAGGCCAGGGAATTACCATTGACGTCTAAAATGGTCACATCAGCTCCATTCTCTATTAAAAATTGGCAGACCTTCAGATCATTTCTTTGGATGGCTAAGGTGAGAGCCGATTGCCCCTTTTTATTTTTATGGTTAATATCCTCAACCCCATGTCTGAGTAAAGACACTATTTGCAAAGTATTATATCCAGAGGCCAGCATGAAGGGCGTATTACCCTCCTCATCAGTAAAATCTGCTCTTACTCCTCTATCTAGGAAAAACTTAACCAGCTGGGCGTCGTTGTCTCTCATAGCAATCTGATGCAGCGGGTTTCTTCCTTTCTCCCCTACTACATTCATTTCAAGTCCTTTTTCCTCCAGAAACTCATAAACCTTCATACCGTTTCTATGTCCTCGCTTTCCCTTCACAGCAAACATAACCGCATTTCCACCGTGTACATTAGGATTCAAATAACTAAATCCTCTGTCAATTATTTTCTGCAAAAAATCCAGATCACCACCTTTTGCCGCATAATTGAACAAACCATTTCCATGGCTATCCAAAAAAGGAGGTTCCGCTCCTTTGGAAACAAAGTAATCGATTAATTGAAAGTCATTAGCGTGAGGGGCTGAAAGTAAAAGAGCAGATGCACCATTTTGATCAACATCGAAAATTTTAGCACCATTATTGAGCAAGAGATCATAAAGTTCGGTTTTAACCTGACCAGTAGACGCTGCAAAATTCATAACTGTGTAACCATGAGTGTCCAGCACATCCATTCTGGCTCCCTCATCTAAAAGATACCGTACCATTTCCAAATTGCCCTTGTAAGCTGCCCAGAAAATATAGGTCCGACCGTCATGAGTCATTTTATTTACATCATTGCCTTTTTGAGAAATTAAATACTTAATGGTAGCATTATCTGCCCTTTCCAGCATCGCATAAACTACTGGATCAAAGGCATTACTGTTCAACTGAGAAATATCGTTGCCTGCTGCTTTCTTTTGTTTGATATCTTCAATACTTGGATTTGTTCGCCAGTATTCACGACTCAGAAACAGGTTCTCAGACTGAGCGCTAAGACGTATTCCTAAAAACACAAAAATGATCAGAAGGGGAATTCTTGTTCTCATTTACTTGAATTGGTCTTTACAAAAGCATCAATTACTTCGTTAATCTCCGTTTCTTCGTTTATAGACTCGTCGAATAAATGTTTGAATAACACTTTATTATCCACTTTGTTTTCGAGTGTAAGATCCTTATGACGATCATAAACCTCTTCCCACTTGGATCGCACCAGAGCCCACTTATTTTGATGTTCGTTCCACCAATCCTGTGCAGCTTTACACTTACTGTCCTCAACCTTCACATAGGTGTTGTACCCCTTCTCATCTGCAAGAACCACATCCTTCTGTCCTACTTCTCTGATCACTTTTTTGTTATCCTGGTCATGCACCCACCCGTAGTCTGTGATTTCATGTCGGTTTCCGCGAATGGTGACATTGTAATCGCTACGCTTCGTATACTCACGCCTTGGAAGGGGTGCTGAAGTGGTGTTCTCCCAGTAGCTCTTGCCATCGACATGTACCCAGGTTCCCGAACCTTCATATCTGGGACTATCATCGACCTGATATACTTTCTGAGTCCATTGCCCTTTCACTTCAGATTTCGGTTTGGTTTCAAATAACCATTGGTTGTCACCATTAAACATGTAAAAATCAGTATTCTCAAAAATCCAGTCCTGGCGCCAGTGTTTTACGATGCTTTGTTTTGTAGGAGGACCTACAATCAACAAATGTTGAATTGACACAAATCCATCGTCTTCAGAAACAAGTTGCCCCCATTCTAACCCTCTGCTGATCTTATTTTCCGAGGGTTTGTAAAGAGAGTCCTTTGAATAATTAAAGGTCTCAGCGAAGTTAAAGGTCACCTCAAAGCATCCACACATGCTCTTTATGGATTTCTTATCAGTTTCATTGTTTTTCTGGGCGTTGAGGCCCGTAAAAGCTGTCACTACTAAGCTCAGTATAAGCACACTTCTGTTAAATGTTGATTGTATCATTTTCTTAAAAATTATTTTACAATTATTATTTAGAATTATTCTAATTAAGATGATATATTTGCCTCAAAATTATATTGAATGAGTCTAAATAAAAACTATTTAACCATTTTTTTTCTAATTTTTAATCTTGGGTTAACCTACTGCCAAAAAAATGAGCGCAGAAGTAAAGACTCATTGATCACACAGGAACTGGACGCTGTGGTGATCACAGCTACTCAGACAAAAAGACAGCTTTCCTCTTTACCACTTCCAGCGCAAATCATTTCACAAAAAGAACTAAAGGCGGCTAATTCGGTTCGATTATCGGACATCTTAAATGAACAAACCGGTATCCTGACTGTGCCTGATTTTGGTGGTGGCGAAGGTGTTCAAATGCAGGGGATTGATTCGCAGTATACCATGATACTGATTGACGGTGTCCCTTTGATTGGGAGGTCTGCAGGTACCCTGGACCTCAATAGAGTAACGGTTGGCAACATCAAACAAATAGAAGTGGTGAAAGGACCTTCCTCCAGCTTGTTTGGAAGCGGAGCTTTGGGAGGTGTGATCAATATCATCACCGAAAAACCAAAGCAGGAACTGAATGGTGACATCAGCTTCAGACAGGCATCTTTTGGAACGAATGATCTATCTGCCAATATTTCTCATAAAAAAGAAACATTTGGCGTAAACGCTTTTATTAATCGTTTTGGCGGTAGTGGTTATGACCTCAACCCGGAAAATGATCTGCAGACTGTTGACCCATTTGAAACCTACACTTTCAACACACAGTTCACTTACGATCTGGATGAAAAGACCGACTTTTTTCTCTCAGGAAGGTATTTTCTATCAGAACAGGAGATCAGACCAACTGAAGAATTAGAAGGCGTTGCCGAGGTGGATGAGTGGAACCTTCATTTTAAAACCAATCATTCATTTAATAAATCCTGGTCCTCTATTCTGGAGTTCTATTCGAGCAAGTACACAACCGATGAAGAGCTCTTTAATACCTCAAATATTCTCGAGAGCAATTCATTTTTTAATCAGCTTCTCATGAGACCAGAAATCAGAACCACCTATAAAGCAAATGATCAAAATACCTTTATAGGTGGGTTTGGAATGAATCACGAAACATTGGATCGCAGTAGTTTTTCTGCCAGTCCAATTTTCAATGCACCGTATGTCTATGCCCAATGGGACACAGATATTGTAAGGGGTTTAAATGTTATTCTAGGTGCCCGTTACGATGCCCACAATGAATACGAAAGCAGGCTCAGTCCAAAAATAGCTGCCAAATACGATCTGAATGAGGTTGTTTCCTTTAAAGGCTCGGTGGGTTACGGGTTTAAAGCCCCTGACTTCAGACAATTGTATTTTAATTTTTCAAACAGTCTGGTGGGTTACACGGTCATTGGATATAATGCCGTCCCCGAGGTCTTGCCGCAACTGATTGATCAGGGTCAAATTGCTAACCTTGTGGTGGATCTGGACACTTTTCAAAATGAATTAAAACCCGAGAATTCCATTGGTATCAATATTGGAACTGATCTGCAGCTGCATTCTACCGTAAAGGTCCAATTCAATTTGTTTAGAAACGATTTTGAGAACCTCATCGAAACACAGGTCATTGCGAACAAAACCAATGGCCAGAATGTCTTCAGTTATTTTAATCTGTCGGAGGTTTTTACTCAGGGGTTCGAACTAAGCTCAACATGGAGACCGAATATGCACTGGAAGATAATGGCAGGCTATCAATTGCTATATGCAAGGGATAAAGAGGCTGAACAGGCGTTTAAAAATGGTGAAGTTTTTGCTCGTGAAACCCCTTCCTCACCAGCCATTCAACTCAATGAAAGCGATTATTTCGGGTTGTATAACCGATCGAGACATATGGCCAATTTCAGGGTCTTTTATACTTATCCCAAATGGGATCTGGAAACCAATATTAGAACTACCTACAGAAGTAAATACGGACTATTCGATAGCAATGGAAATGGTTATTTAGACGCTTATGATGATTTTGTCAATGGCTACGGGATCGTCGATTTTGCCATCAACAAAACGTTCTTCAGTAAGTATAAACTTGGCATTGGAATGGACAATCTTCTGGACTTTACCGATCCACAAAACATTACCAACATTCCAGGTCGTATTATTTACGCCAACTTGAACATTAATTTTTAACAACATAAATACTAAAATGAACATGAAAACCCTCAAATTATTAATTGTAACAGTTTTAACCTTCTCGTTGTCTTCCTGCAGTGAAGATGATGGACCACAGTTTCAACCT
The DNA here is from genome assembly GCA_963966315.1 of uncultured Winogradskyella sp. Taxonomy (GTDB): domain Bacteria; phylum Bacteroidota; class Bacteroidia; order Flavobacteriales; family Flavobacteriaceae; genus Winogradskyella_A. The sequence continues at coordinate 19,989 of CAWZYX010000008.1, forward strand.
ATAGAATCCGAAACAGTAAACAACCTGTATGCACCCCAGAACGGAGGACAGGGTGAACCGATTACCGGACCGTTTACAAAATTTGATTTTGCAACGGGAACAACCACCACACATGAGGCTGCCTGGGATATTGCCTTTAGAGGAACAACCATTATCGTTAATGGCGGTGAATCCCTTGGAACCACTGACGAACCTGAACGAACCGGAAACGCTGCTGCCTACATTGAAACCGGAACCTTGTCCAGTGTAGAAGAAGTAAACCCAAGTTTATTTCAGCAGGATTCCTCCTCAGGATACGCCATACCAACAGGAAGTGGTAACGGCTGGTATGTGTACAATCCGCAAACCTTTACCATTTCTCCAATTCCAGGAAACGTACTGGTTTTTAGAACAAGAGACGGTAAATACGCTAAAATGGAGATTCTGAGTTACTATAAAGATGCTCCAGACAACCCGGATGCTTTTGTTGATGAAGGGCGCCATTTTACATTCAATTATGTATATAATCCCAATGTAGGAGAAACTACTTTTTAGTGATATACCGAGAATATTTTGGTAGCTTCGTTATAAGCAGATTCAAAGCTCATGGCATTTAGGTCATGAGCTTTTTTTTGGGTGAAATATGACAGCATCTTTTCAGTAGGCATGTTCCCGGTAAGTTCGTCCTTAGCCATAGGGCAGCCACCAAAACCCTGAATAGCTCCGTCAAATCGTCTACACCCGGACTGGTAAGCCGCGTCGATCTTTTCAAACCACGTCTCTGCAGTAGTATGTAAATGAGCCCCAAATTCCACATTGGAATACTCAGGAATAAGATTTGCGAACAAGTAGGAAATATTTTCGGGGTTCGAGCTACCAATGGTATCACTTAAGGACAAGATTTTTACCCCCATTGCTGCTAATTTTTGGGTCCATTCACCTACAATATCCACATTCCAGGGATCACCATATGGATTTCCAAATCCCATCGATATATAGACCACTAGTTCTTTATTGGAACGAGCCGCTATTTCAAGAATCTCCTTCAGTGTCTCAACAGATTGTTCTATGGTCTTGTGGGTATTGCGCATTTGGAAATTTTCCGATATTGAAAAAGGAAATCCCAGATAATCTATTTCAGTATATTTTGAGGCATTTACAGCTCCCCTGACATTGGCCACTATAGCAAGTAATTTACTTCTGGTCTTAGTCAAATCTAAACCAGACAAAACGGCTGCAGTGTCAACCATCTGAGGTATGGCTTTGGGAGAAACGAAACTTCCAAAATCGATGGTATCAAAACCAACTCGCAAGAGCGCCTGAATGTACTGCACTTTTTTTTCGGTAGGAATGAAATCACGTATCCCTTGCATGGCATCTCTAGGGCACTCAATAAGCTTTACGTAATCGTCCATGATGGCAAATATAGGCCTTACAAAAAGGATTTCATAACCCTTTTACAGGAGGATAAAGATCGCAATGCCCAGAAATACAAGAATCTGTAGCCATTTAAAAATTAGACCCGATTTTGGATGATTGATAGTATAGGATTTAATGGAACTGGCAAACAAAGCAATCATTGAAAAAATAATAAAGGAAGTGAGCATAAAGACCCCTCCTAAAATAAAAAACTGAATTTCAGTACTCCATTCTTTATGAAACAAGAAAGCGGGAAAAAAAGCTAAGAAAAAAATGGTCACTTTTGGATTGAGTACATTCATAAGAAAACCCTGTGCATAAAGCTCCATTAAATTTTTCTGTTGTTTTACATTGGCAGTGAAGGAAATTTTTGAGCCCTCCCGATACACTTTGTAAGCCAAAAATACAAGATACAGAGCTCCAAAAATTTTAATGGCCAAATACACTGATTCATTGCGTTTGATCACTGCAGAAATACCAAAAGCTAAAAGAGATGTGTGCACAATACACCCTGTTATTAGTCCCGAAACGGTTGCCATTGCCGCATTTTTTCCGTTGACCATGCTTTGTACCAGTACATAGATATTATCAGGTCCGGGCGAAACAGCCAACGCTGAAGTGGCACCAATAAAGGATATTATGAGCTCCCAATTCATTTTTTCTCGAAAGATAATCTAAGCAAAGATGTTTGCCGTATATAATTTTTATCATTTTAAAATACTAAGTTATTTCTTACTTTTTTTAACTCTTTGTCGTTTATATTTGTATTTTTAACTAATATTAATCTATATTTAGCTTCCAAAGCTAACACATTTGACATGAACTTAACCTATACCTCTTCCATCTTTAGGGTGGTGCTTTTTAGCTTGTTATGTACCTCCCTATCCTTTAGTCAAGAGCACTCAGAGTGCGGTTTTGAGCCAACCGAGGCCAATATGCGATACTTTCAGGAGCTGAAACGAAAAAGCCAAGCTTTGGAACGAAAATTTTTAAATGAGAAAATGACTGGAGCCCGAACATATACGACGCTCACTTCTTTACCTATAAAGGCCCATATAGTCAGAAAGTCAGATGGTTCCGGTGGGTTGACCGAATCTCAACTTAACAATGCCATCGCCACAATGAATTCCTACTATTCTAATGCTGGACTAGAGTTTTTCTTATGCGACGGTATCAACTACATCAACAACAGTAATTTTTATGAACTGGAATCAAACGAAGAAAGCTCCCTTACTTCTGCCAATAACATAAACAATGTCATTAATATTTATTTTCTCGACAAGATCTATAACTCATCCGGTAGCAGTTTATGCGGATATGCCTATTACCCCGGGGGTCCTGAAACGATTATGATGGCAAATGGTTGTGCCACTAATGGCAGTACATTATCCCATGAAATGGGACATTTTTTCGGACTGTTTCACACCCATGGAAACAACAATACGGCAACGTCCAGTAACGAATTGGTCAACGGCTCAAATTGTGATAATGCGGGAGATTATATTTGCGATACTCCGGCAGACCCCACACTGAGTTATTCAAACGTTAATACAAGTTGCGAATACACCGGTAACGACAGGGATGCAAATAATGATCTATTTGACCCTCAAACCGAAAATATCATGTCCTATTCGCGACGATCGTGCAGAACGCTTTTTACCGAAACACAGTACGCACGAATAAACGCCACTTATGAATTATCGAGAAGTAATTTGCGATGTCCTGACTTTTATCCAGACTTTAGCGCAGATATCACTGAAAGCTGTGACGCCAACCTTACAGTAAACTTTACTGAATCTAGTGAAGGAGCTGTGGGATGGTCGTGGGATGTTAATGGTGATGGTATTGAAGACTATTCAAACAGAAATATCACCCATACCTATACCAGTCCCGGAGATTTTGATGTTACGCTGACCATTACAAATGGAAGCACCTCCATATCTAAAGTCAAATATAATTATATCGATGTGGGTGCCGATGAAATAGATACCTCTGAAATAACTCTGTATCTTACATTGGATAATTGGCCTTCAGAGACCAGTTGGGAGTTCTCGGATTCAAATGGCAATCTTATTGCCAGTGGTGGACCCTATCAGGAAGGTCAGGACGACAATACCACAAAGGTTGAAACCTTCTCAGTAAATCCGGGTCTTTGTTATAATTTTCAAATATTCGACGCCTATGGAGATGGTATCTGTTGTTCGTCGGGTAATGGAAGCTACGAGCTAAGAGCCGCTGACAACACGCTTTTAGCAAGTGGTGGTGATTTTGGGGAGCTCTCTTCAGATAATTTGTTTAATGGAAATCTTCTGAGTGTACAGACCTGGAACAAAGAGGATATAGGATTATACCCAAATCCAACCTCCAATGAACTGACAATAGACATCAAGGAAGCAACCTTACCAGAGGCTTTAATTATTTACAATGCCATTGGTCAACGAATCATGAGTCGATCTATTAACTCTCAAAGAGACCTTACTGTGTTCACCGAGGACTTCACATCCGGCTTGTATTTCGTCAAGCTTCAAAACCAGAATGGAGAAATCACCCTGCCTTTTGTGAGGAGATAAACGAAATTTAAGAGCGAAGGTATCTACCGACCTTTGCTCTTTTCTATTAAGAATTTATTAATGCGTTTTATAAGGCTGGGGCCTTCATACACAAAACCCGTGTATAGTTGAATCAAATCCGCTCCTGCCTCTATTTTTTCATAAGCATCTTCTGGAGAGTGTATACCACCAACACCTATGATTGGAAAAGCTCTATCGCTTTTTTGAGACAGGAAACGAATGACCTCGGTCGATCTTTTCCCAAGGGGCCTTCCACTCATACCTCCAGGTTCATTTTTTGACTCACTCACAAGACCCTGACGGCTAATTGTTGTATTTGTAGCAATCACCCCGTCAATTCTAGTGGCCTGTACAATATCAATAATATCAAGAAGTTGCTCATCGCTGAGATCAGGGGCTATTTTCAAGAGAACAGGTTTTTGATAGGGTTGGTCACTGTTGAGCTTCATTAGTTTAGAAAGTATTTCTTTTAAAGGTTCCTTATCCTGAAGCTCCCTCAGATTTGGGGTGTTTGGAGAGCTGACATTTACAACAAAATAATCCACATAGGGATATAATTTATTAAAGCAAATGTTATAATCTTCAAATGCACGTTCATTTGGGGTGACTTTGTTCTTACCTATATTACCTCCAATGAGAACACCCTTATTTTTTTTAAGACGTTTAACCACTTTTTCAAGTCCACCATTATTAAATCCCATTCTATTGATAATAGCCTGGTCCTTTTTAAGACGAAACAGACGTTTTTTGGGATTGCCTGGCTGGGCTTTTGGAGTTACGGTGCCTATCTCTATAAATCCAAAGCCAAAATTGGACAGCTCCTTATATAATTTGGCGTCTTTATCAAATCCTGCAGCTAGACCAACGGGATTTTTAAAAGTAAGTCCAAATAACTCCTTCTCCAGACACTGATTTTCAACTGTGAAAATTTGCCTTTGTAACCAAGAAAATCCGGGAAGTTTATTCAGAAACTTAATGATGCTAAAAGAGAAGTGGTGCACCTTTTCTGGGTCAAAGCAAAATAATATGGGTCTTATAAGGAGTTTGTACATGAAATCGCATCTTAAAATGCAAAAATAATTGAAGAATACTTATTTACTAACTTTTTGAACTAATTGATATCATTAATATTTCATATGATTGGTACTTGTTATTACCACAGTTGTTTTATAATTTTCCACTACGGTATAAGACTGCTAACTAAATATTATAATTAATATGAGCCTCGATCCTAAAATTCCAGATGGACCATTGGAATACAAATGGAGAAACTACCAACTGAAATCTCAACTGATTAATCCAGCCAATAAAAAGAAACTAAGTGTCATCGTGGTGGGGTCTGGTCTCAGCGGTGCCGGTGCGGCAGCTACTTTGGCAGAACTGGGATATGATATCAAATGTTTTTGTTATCAGGATTCGGCAAGGCGTGCCCACTCAGTGGCCGCTCAGGGAGGTATCAATGCAGCAAAAAATTATCAGCACGACGGAGACAGTGTGTACCGCATGTTCTATGATACGCTCAAGGGTGGGGATTTCAGATCGCGCGAAGCAAACACCTATCGCCTGGCAGAATTGTCTGCCCCCTTAATCGATCATTTTGTTCAACAGGGAGTTCCCTTTGCAAGAGAATATGGAGGAACCCTTGTCAACCGTAGTTTTGGTGGAGTACAGGTGCAGAGGACCTTTTATGCACGAGGACAAACTGGCCAGCAATTGCTCATTGCTGCCTATTCACAGCTTTATAAAATGATCCGCGCCAAAAAAGTACGCATGTATCCGCGAAGCGAAATGCTTGATCTTGTAGTAATCGATGGCAAGGCCAAAGGTATAATTGTAAGAAATCTGGTGACCGGAAGGCTCGAGCGGTATGCTGCCGATGCAGTTATACTAGCTACCGGGGGTTATTCAAGGGTTTTCAGACTTTCTACTTTGGCCATTGGCTGTAATGGGAGTGCCATTTGGAAAGCCCATAAAAAGGGCGCCTATTTTGCGGCACCAAGTTTTACGCAAATTCACCCTACAGCCTTACCTCAGTCCAGCGAAGCCCAATCCAAACTCACTTTGATGTCAGAATCCTTGCGCAACGATGGTCGCATTTGGGTCCCTAAACAAAAAGGAGATGAGCGTGCTCCAGAAGACATCCCTGAAGATGAGCGTGATTATTATCTGGAGCGCCGCTATCCGAGCTTTGGAAATCTGGCACCTAGAGACATTGCTTCTCGAGCAGCCAAAGAGCGTATTGATGCAGGTTATGGTGTGGGCCGTCTGAAAAATGCAGTATACCTGGATTTTAAGCACGCTATCAAAAAATTTGGTTTAGAGCTGATCAAAGATCGATATGGGAATTTATTTAAGATGTACAAAAAAATTACAGGAATAGATGCTTATACCACACCCATGCTCATATCGCCAGCGGCGCACTTCTCTATGGGGGGGCTGTGGGTAGACTACGAGCTAATGACCACCATACCTGGCCTTTATGCTGTTGGAGAATGTAATTTTTCCGACCATGGAGCCAACAGGCTCGGAGCTAACTCCTTGCTGCAAGCGAGTGTTGACGGTTATTTCATTCTGCCCAACACCATAAACAACTACCTAGCTAGTGAACTGAAAAACGATCACCCAACTACTGATCATAAGGCATTTGAAGAAGCTGAACACGAAACCCAAGTGCATATTGACCGGCTTTTAAACGTGCGTGGAACCAAGACAGTGGACCACTTTCACAGAGAACTAGGTAAAATCATGTGGCAGGAATGTGCCATGAGTCGCACGGAGAAAGGTCTGAACAAAGCAATTGATCAAATCAAACAATTAAAGAACGACTTTTGGAATGACGTGAAGATCACAGGAACTCAGTACGAAATGAACACTGAGCTGGAAAAAGCGCTGCGTTTGGCAGATTTTATCGAATTGGGTATTTTGATGTGCACCGATGCGCTTCAGCGTGAAGAATCCTGTGGCGCACATTTTAGAGAGGAGTACCAGACAGAAGAGGGTGAAGCCCAACGCAGAGACAATCTGTATAATTACGTTTCGGCCTGGGCTTACCAGAAGGGAGACTTTACCTTGCACAAAGAGCAATTGAAATTTGAATTTGTTGAACCAACAGTGAGAAGCTATAAATAAGAAGAATGAAGGTTACTTTTAAGATATGGAGGCAGGAGCACCCCGAAAGCAAAGGGCAGTTAAAAACTTACGAAGTAGAAGGTCTTACCGAAGACATGTCCTTTCTAGAAGCATTGGATCATTTAAATGAACTACTAGTTCTAAAAAATGAAAAAGTCATCGCCTACGAATATGACTGTCGCGAAGGAATCTGTGGTCAATGTGGTGTTTTTATCAACGGAAGGGCTCATGGCCCTCATCCAAACATGACGACCTGCCAACTGCATATGAGAAGTTTCAAGGATGGAGAATCAATAACGGTTGAACCCTGGAGAGCAGATGCATTCCCAATAATCAAAGACTTAGTGGTAGACCGATCTGCCTTTGATCGCATTATCGAAGCCGGAGCCTATATTAGTTCGAAAACCGGTACAGCACCAGAAGCCAATGCCATCCCAATTCCAAAAGAAATGGCTGACAAAGCCATGGATGCGGCAGCTTGTATTGGTTGTGGTGCTTGTGTGGCCACATGTAAAAATTCATCAGCTGTGTTATTTACTTCTGCGAAGATCAACCACCTTAATACACTTCCTCAAGGCAAGGCAGAAGCATCAAAGAGACTAGCTCAAATGACCTATCAAATGGATTTAGAAGGCTTTGGAAACTGTTCGAATACAGGTGCCTGCGAAATTGAATGTCCTGAGGGCATATCGATCAAGAATATTGCCGAAATGAATGCCCAGTTCATTAAACTCAAGTTTTTTTAAACTTTAGCGTTTGGGTTGATACATGACTATTATTTGAATGGCAATAGCCAGTACCACCAGAAAGTAAATTTCTATTTGCGTGAAAAGTTCAACATTGCTCACAGCTCTGCGACTAATGGCCAATTGTCTGTTTCCTTCACTCATTTGGATTTTAGACAGGTTTTTCAAATTCTGATTCACGTCAGAAATTTTAGTTGTCAAAATGCCTGTAGTAAGCTGAGGATCTGTTGCATACCGTTGTTCTGTTAAAAACAGAGATACTAAATTGGATTGAAGCTCATCAAATTCCTGTACTTCTTTTTTTGTGAGCTTAGTCACCTCATACTGAGCTATCAACTCCTTTAATTGATCATTGGCAAAGCCATTTTCGGAACTAAAATAAACGGTATCCCTTGTTGCAAGAGCCATTTCTTTATCGTGTATGATCTCAGAAATCTGAAAAATGAGATCCTTGGCCACAAGTCGATCTTCATAAATCGTTTCTACCGAGTCTCTCACTCTGATAAAATTGTTTTGATCAATTAGGTTCGTTGTGAGAATTAAGGCAAATACCAGCAATATTCCCAGAACCCACTTTACTTTGTTATAAAAGCTCATATAATAAGTTTAATTGACACTATCGCTAAAATAGCATTAGAAGAAAAGAATATCAGTTAGCCGAGGTGTTTACTTCGACCATAGACGGTAACGAATAGTCCTGCAAGGTCAATTTACAGCAGACAGCTATACTTTTCTCTTTTGAGTCACGTTTCAAACTAAGATCCAGGCAGCCCGGTCATGGTAAAGATCATCACAAACAATGCAACGGTTTCTACAACGCCGATGATCATGATGTACTTTGCAGTATCATTAGCACCTGCAGCTATGGCATCACAAGCCCGTGCACCTGCTTTTCCCTGAAATATAGCCGATCCGGCCATGGCTGCTCCTGCAAAAAGGCCAATGATAATTTGCCATAAATAGGAATCTGGAGACAAGTTGGCATCTGAAATAGCGTTCTTTAAGATCATACCATAAATCACCTGAGACAGAGGCGCTCCGACAAAAATGAGCAATGCTGTAGCGGCTTTCTGTCCGCTTGTGATCATTTTTTTCCAAGCTCCGATGGCGGCCATTCCGGCAATACCTGTACCAATAGCCGAACCAATGGCCGCTATGCTGAGCGACATCCCCATATCGCCAAATCCTTCCAGTGTTGTTTGTATCAATGATATAATTCCCATAGTTACTGATTTATCTTTTTATTATTTGGTGATTAAATGTGTTCATCCTGTGTTTTTAATTTGAATGGTCGATATGCTTCCCCTGAAAACTGCACGCCCAGGTGACCTGCAAACTCCAGCATATTAAGGCGAATACCGTGGACCATCACAGCCATCAATGCCAAAGCTATGTTTAAGGTATGCCCCAACAGCAAAGCAATGAGGGCCATTATAAATTCTAAAATGCCCAAATCTGAAATACCATTTGGTAAAGCCATATTATTAAAACTTGCTGCCACAGCAGCCGTCGCCATCCCTACAGCAAACAGCCGCACATAGGAAACAATATCTGAAAATCCACTGATGAGGCTTAAAGGTAAGTTGGCTACTGAGGCCCCCATACTTTTAAGAAAACTGTCGCTCTCCTTTGAAAAGAAGACCACCAAAGCTGCACCGATACCGAACAGCCATAAATACCAGCCAGGGGCAGGATTTCCAAGTACGAGTTCCTCCGTAATAAAAAACAAACCCCAAACAAGTAAAATCCAGCCAAGCTCACTTAAGACCTTAATTGAATTAATGTATTGCACTGCCCTGATTCCGTGTGCCACGGTAAGGTGTATGGCACCAATTAAAAAAGACAGGTGCATCATAAAATTAATATTATCGACTCCAAAGCTCGCAATTTCAGGAAGCACCATATGTTTTAACGGAACCATCTGAGCGATGTGCTCTGCTCCAAAATAGGTACCACTCAATACACCCCAGACTATAGTTGCTCCACTGAGGACGAAAATCAAAGCCCTTAACTGTGGATCCAGTTTTTTTCTGAATATGATGGCCAGCAGCAAAAAAATAAGTCCATAACCAGCATCACCGACGAGCATTGCAAAAAATAAAGCAAACGCTATAAGAAAATAAATGGAAACATCCACTTCCTTATAGCCAGGCACAATATCTATGAATTTCATCATAGGATTGATGATGCTGATCCATTTGGGATTTTTTATGTATACCGGAACTTCTTCAATATTTTGAGGTTCTGATATGGCGTATCCCCAATCGTTCTTTTTTGCCTCAGCGATGAAATCACTTACGCTATACTTGGGCAAATAGCCCTTCAAATACTTCACTTTTCCCTGGATATCCATCATACCCTGATAGGCCTTTTCAGTTTTATAGCGATCGTTTAAAACGTCCAGATATGCTTCTAATACAGCTACATACTTCTTTTGTTGGTATAAATAAACATCGACCTGCTTGAGCTGACGGCTTTTTCTAGTTTTAATGGCCAGTAAGGCCTCATGGGACAAATCGGGAACCGCCAATTCCTTAAATGGAAGTTCATCCTCTTCATCTTGAGAAAAAAGAGCAACTGGTATGGTTCCTTCAACTATTGGGAAGCTTACTATATTTTTATCTGCGGGCAACAACTTCTCATAACCCTTATCTATTGCATAAAGGCGCACATATATTCCATTTTTCTCTAAAAAACGTATATCGTTTTCCCTGATACCACTTCCAAAAAGTTCATAAAAATCAATCTCTTTCTCAATACTGTCTAATGTAGTATTAAGGTTTTGCCGAATGGTTTTGGTTTTCAGAACTCGTTCTACGATGCGCTTAGGATCCTTGCCGTTGAGGTTAAACTCATCTTCTTCTCCCAACTGCTCATAGCTGTGCTCCTGAAGAATACCAATTGCCTTCTCAGCATTAAGAATATCCCTGGTACGGCGCTCAATAGCCTCTGCCGATTCAGCCTCCATCTCTTTAATCTCCACAACCCCCAGTTGTCCCAGTTTGCTAATGGTTGCATCCACGGCCTGAGCACTTGTAAAAAGCAGTATTTCATTCATTCTCACAATCATAGAACTTCATTTTTTACTTGCTTTTTCTTTTTTACCAGTTTTGCACATCCTATGGCCAGGCGTTCTACGTCACCCAGATAAATCTCGATCTTTCTTATGTTGGTCTCTGTTTCGGGTATAAATACTTCTTTCAGGGCATTTTTCATTCTGCGGGCCTCAGCTAATTCTTCGCTCACACGCTTAAGATTTGTTTGTTCCAAGGACAACATAAAATAATTAGTTTTCTGGTCCTTGATCACCTCTATTGCTGCATCGGTCCAGAGCGGAGTTTCCATAAAGTCAATATCAGCCTGCTTGAACTTTATAGTTTGAAGTTGTTCGATGACCACCCCTGCTATTTCACGTGTACTGGTCTTGATCTCATCTGGCTCAGTCATATTGGATAAGTCTACTCCATCTTCAGCCATTACCCCAACCCATTCGCTGGTTTCTTTGTTTATTTGCGTGATGGATTCTTCTAATCGCTTCACCGCGTTTTCTATGCTTTGGATGACCTCTTTCAGTTGCTGTTCCTTCATTTCGAAAACAGGTAGCGCGGTTCGGTATCCTTTAAGTTCATTCTTTAAGGCCGCCAGAGTATTCTTATTCATCAAAATCTTGTCAGCCATACTGTTCGATTTTTATGTATTTCTTGAGATTCGACATCCCTTTTTCCCGATCAAAACCCCACCATCTCAAGAGCAACTGTAATTTCAGTTTGTAGAGGAGTAAGGCTGAAAAATCAGCATAATGACCAATCGAAAGCTCATTCAGTTTGTGCCACTGAACTTCAAGTAATTGTTCCTCTGCTTCTAAGGGATCTGCAGACAGTTCAGGAATAAACTCAAAGGTTGTGCTCTGTGGGTTTTTGTCCGACAGCCTTGCCATTCGCAGGTCTCGTATCTCTCTCTTTAGAGCGTACATAAAATGTGAAAATTGAGATACCACCTTATAAGAACTGTTCATAAATGATTCATGATGCACCGTATTGAATTGGAGATCTTTCAAATACTCATACTGGGCATTAGTTGTAAATTTTTTAGCTTCCGCGGTCAGGATGGTAACCAGATCCTGAGAATCTTCTGCCATCACGGCATATTTGTGCAGCAAGGAAGAGACTCGTGATTGACGCTCCTCAGCTTTCGAGAACACCAAATCGGGTAGACTGCTTATTAAATATTCCAGATTTCCAGAGAGCATTTAGTCAGAGTTTAAAATGGTCATCCACCTTTGGCTTAAGTTGCTGTTCAGGAGTTCGGAGATTTCTTCGGCTGTCATATCGTAGCTCCATCCTTCATCTGTTTGTCTTACGGATAGTCCGGACAAAAGATTTTTATCTTTAATAACAGTAGCCGCACTGCTGTTTTGTGCCACCTCCTGTCGAATACTGTTCACTAACTGATCTTCCAATTCCTCAGGTAAACTAATGCTGAGATTACCCTTAAGGGCTTTCGTAAATTCTTTTATCACTGCCACATAGACTTCTTTTGAAAATGCCTCTTCTATATTGGCTTCAAGCACAGACTTGAACAACTCAATCAAATCACTTTTGATCGATAGGTGAACATCTCTTGCCGCCTGCTTTAATGCGATTACACCTTTCGACTGTATTTCCTCTGAGGTAGCATTAGCCTTTTCCAGTATCTCTTTGCGTTCCTGTTCTGCCTTTTTTACAATTTTTGCCGCCTGTTGCTGGGCCTGGCTAATGAGTTCTTGAGCCTCCTTATCAGCCTTTTCTATGGCCTCAGCTTTAACCTTGGCAATCAAGCCCTTCAAGTTATGTTCACTCATACATCATTTGGTTTTAAGATCTTATAATTTCCTTTTTCCGGCCAGTAAGTCGTAACAAGGTCTGAAGACAAGCCCACCTCTTCTTTTCTGAAGTGTGCCGCGAGGATATCCCAGCATAAATCCAAGGCATCCTCGAGTTCGAGATACCTGAAAGGATCCATTAATTCCTTCTGAAACGTTTTTCGGTAGTCCAATAACCTCAGTGAATAGTCGTCTTTTACCGACCCAAATTTTTGGGCCTTTACCCGTTCTTCTGCCTCAGAAAGTAAACGAGCCATAGCGTTCATAATACTTCTGTGGTCAGCGCGTGTTTTATCATTTACCTGTTGCTTTAAGCGACTTAGGGACCCGAAAAGCTCCAGGTAACCGTCTTTCATAAAAAACTGACCTTCTGTTATATAGCCCGTGTTATCGGGGACGGGATGGGTTACATCATCCATGGTTGTTACCCCTAAAATGGTTAAGCTGCCAGCCCCATCTATATCTGCGGCCTTCTCATATCGGCTGGCCAACTGAGAGTAGAGATCACCGGGATAACCCTGATTGGCCGGGATCTGATCCTGGGCATTGGCAACTTGCCGCAGGTAGTCGGACCACTGGGTCATATCCGAAAGTAAGACAAATACGTTTTTACCCTGAAGTGCAAAGCGCTCCCCCACAGCAAGTGCCAGATCGGGAACCATAAGGCCTTCAACAATTGAATCTCTGTGGGTGTGAACAAACATGATGGTTTTACTTTTGCTCCCAGCCTCCTCAATACGCTCCTTAAAATAGTGGTATTCGTCGTATTTGAGTCCTACACCCCCAATGATGATAACATCGGCATCCGTCTGGGTAGCAACATTCGCCAGAAGTCTGTTATAGGGTTCACCTGCCCGGGCAAAAATTGGGATTTTTTGCGAGCGTACCAGAGTATTGAAGACATCGATCATTGGAACTCCGGTACGAATCATATTCTTGGGAATAAGTCGTTTTACCGGATTTATGGATGGTCCGGCAACCCGAACCATATCCGATACCAGTTGTGGCCCTCCATCTATTGGCTGGCCATTACCAGAATACACTCGCCCCAGCATGTCCTCAGAAAAGCCTACTTTCACAGGATTTCCAAGAAAACGCACCTTACAATCCGTAGAAACGCCAAAACCACCACCAAAAAGCTGCAAAGTGACTTTACTTCCATTTAAAGCAATAACCTGAGCAAACGCCTTTTTACCGTCCGGATATATTACCTCTGCTAATTCCTTGTTGTGCACATTTTTAGCTTTAATGGTTAGAATAGCTCTACCGATACTATCAATATGCTCAAACGTTTTCCTTAACATTTATTTTCTGTTTTACAAGATTCGTGATTTTAGCCTTCTGCTTTTCAAATTTTGGATCGTCCATTTGAAGATAATTCCAGTCAATAAAAGCCTGTCGTATGAAATTGAAATGAGATCGAATATCATCCTTAAGATCAATATTCACGGGAGCTTCTATGATGTATCTGATCATATCGAACATTAGCCGCAAACGCTGAGGATTCGTTACCCCATCGATGTCGTGAAAGCTATTTTGTTGCAGAAAAACGGCATCCAGCAGCTCGGCCTTCTGATAAATAATATAGGCATCGTTTGTGATTCCACGTTCGCCCCTTAACAAGAGGTTGGAAGCAATGGATTTTCCTTCGCGCAGCAACTCTTTCAAAAAATTAACTTCCTCGTTTTCGATTAGTGACGGGTACTTTGAATTGCTATCAATCCGATCTATCGCCGGATACTTTCTGGCATCTGATAGGGCTCTGGACAAGCCCAGAAAAGCACCAGTACTCAATAAGGTAGCTTGTGTCACCGGCTCATCAAAATTACCACCAGCCGGAGATACTGTCCCAATAATACTGAGCGAACTTTTTGAACCATCCGGGAGTATTTCAACACCCGCACGGTCATAAAACGCAGATATGAGGGTTGAAATATACATAGGGAAAGCTTCAGGACCTGGAATTTCTTCTTTTCTTCCAGAAGTTTCGCGGAGGGCCTGTGCCCATCGCGATGTTGAATCTGCTAAAATTAAGACATTCAACCCCTGTTTGCGGTAATACTCTCCAACGGCTGTGGCCATATACACCGACGCTTCACGAGCAGCAACCGGCATAGAAGAAGTATTACCAACAATATAAGTGCGATCCATTAAAGAATTGCCCGTTCGCGGATCAATCAGTTCAGGGAAATCCTTAAATACCTCTACAGCTTCACCGGCCCGTTCCCCACAAGCTGCAATGATCACCACATCAGCTCTGGAATGCTTTGCAATACTGTGCTGCAGTACCGTTTTGCCGGCACCAAAAGGACCTGGACTACAGGCAGTACCACCATAGGCAATAGGAAACAAAGCGTCCAGAATGCGCATACCCGTTGGTAAGGTCTCTGCAGGCACGGATCTTTTATGAAATGGCATGGGTTGCTTCACGGGCCACTCAAATGCCATTGTCAAATCAAAAGTTTCACCCTGATCGTTGGCAACAGTTGCAATCGTCTTTTCAATGGTATAATCACCCTCTGGAGCAATGGACGTGATGGTATAATCATCCAACATGGAGAAAGGAACAAAGATTTTGTGTGTAAATATTTTTTCAGGTACAGTTCCTAATACACTCCCGGCGGTCACTTTATCGCCTAATTTTACCTGCGGTGAAAAGTGCCATTTAGTCTCAGTATTCAATGGTTTCACAACCATTCCTCGTTCGAGAAACCACTCTTTTTTTGCCAGCTCATATAAGGGGTTTTGAAGACCATCTGTAACAGATCCTAAAATTCCCGGACCCAGTTTTACTGCAAGTGGCAGACCAGTAAATTCTACATGATCCCCAATTTTCATCCACGAGGTATCTTCGAACACCTGAAGGTATACCAACTTTCCGGGTTTTACATCGATTACCTCAGATTTCAAACGCTTACCGTCTTCAATAACAATGTAAGCCACTTCTCCATTCATTACCGCACCCTTTGTGTTCTCAACTCCTACAAGGGATTCATTTACGCTAACAACTTTTCCTTCCGCTTTTTCCAAAAATTAATGATTTGGTGATTTAACTTCCTCTCAACTTACGAACTTCCTCCTCCACTTTACTGTACCAGATTCTCTCCTTTATTTCATTAGCACTTTTTCGGTACATGGACGCTTTCTCCGGTTTGTCAATTTTATCAAAGCATCGTGCTATTGCACTATAAGATGGTACATGCATCACATTAATACCCAGACTGGCTTTATATTGCTCGATGGCCAGCTCATAAAGCCCATCCTTTTCCAGTTGTTCTCCGGCGGAAAACAAGGTTTCAAAATCTTTGATATCAGTTTCAAGATGAAGATTAATCACATCCTGTGATTTAAGGGTTAAAAAAGAACAAGGCACTTCTCTGATGACCTTTTCGGTAACACTACCTACCACCAACCTGTTCAATCCCGTACGTCCAGCAGTACCCATAATCAGCAGATCTACATTATTATTGTTCACCTGTTTGAGGATTTCCTCTGCAGGTGTTCCGCAAAATTCTTCTTTGGACCAATTCACATCATTCAGATTGAATGATGTAAGGAATTTATCAAACTCCGTTTTATGTTTTTCGAAACGTGCTTCGTTTTCCTTTTTCAAATCTTCTTTTGAAGCAAACCAAGACGAACCAGGTAACTCACAAACGCTTAAAATGATAAGATGAGCTTTAAAACGTCTCGCCATTATTATGGCATTGCGCAACGCGCGTGCTGAAGGATCAGAAAAATCAACAGGGCAAAGAATGGTGTTCACTTCGAGCGAATCATTCTCTTTGATAACCATTACCGGTTTTTCACTAAACTGAATGATGCGTTCGGTTGTTGTGCCAAGTTTAAACTTTTCCTTAGCCCGTGTTTCTCCAGAACCAACCAGAATCATATTGGCATTCACAGCCGATGCTGACATAACGATATGATCATGAGCTGCGCCGTATTTAATTATAGGCTTCTCTGTTTTAATCCCATGCTCCTTGAAATGATCCGAAGTTGCCTTTAATCTATTATGAGCCGTATCGTCCAGCAAAGCCTTGACCTTGGAATTCACTATGTCATCAGGAAGTACATGAATAGGCACAATCGTTGAATTAAACGTTTTGGCCAAATACAAAGCCACAGACTCAAGATTCTTAGAGGTTGATGCAAAATCCTGAGCAAATAAAATTTTTTCTAATATTTTCATTGAGATTGAAATTTTCTGTTCCGTCGTCCTCGTGATGATGGTTCATATGATGAACTTTTTCACACAAACCACAGCACTCACACGACTTTATAAAGTTAAGATAAATCCCTCAAAAAACATAATTTAACTTTACAATAATATCAGTTCTCTGCCACGTTGTACCAGGGCAGAACTCCTTTGCTGAAGGACCTAAGTACCTAAAGTTCAAAATCCTTGTATGCTTAACTTCCAAAGTAGAATTACGCAAATGTTTTCTTTTAAGATATCGGAAAAATTTCGTAAATTACAATAATGTATGAATGTGCACTTTACAATTTTGGTGTTAAGCAATTTTCTTACACAAGTTTGATTGTTAAAAACGTTTGATTATGATTAAAATTCTCGTCCCAATTGATTTTTCTGACACATCACTAAATGCCCTTCAGTATGCAACAGACCTTTTTAAAGATTCGATGCTGGAGATTACTTTAGTTCATGTATACGGTGCTCAGTCAACGGCACTCATGATGAAGTCTATTGATGGAATTTTAATTCGCAATGCCGAAGATCAGATTTCATCGGTGATCAAAGAGATGGAAAGCAAAACTTCCAATGTAGTATTTAAGACAAAACTAGTGAAGAATTATGCCGTTTCACGTATCTCAGACCTGGGAGACTCGGGAAATTACGACCTCATCGTAATGGGTACTAAAGGTGTTAGTGGTCTCAAAGAAGTGTTTATGGGAAGCGTTGCGGGAGGTGTTATATCGAAAACGTCCGCCCCTGTTATTGTTGTGCCTCTTGACTATAAATTTAAGTCGCTCGACAAAGTAGTATTTGCTGTAGGCGATACTAAAATCACTAACGAAAATTCGCTAGCTCCAATCCACAAATTGGTTTCTGCACATCAGTCAGAATTAGAGATTTTACACTTTTCTAAGAACGGACCCATTGATCTGGACCAGCGCTATCCCTCATTAACAGACTTAAGCCCTAAATTCACTCATAAAAACGGGGATGGCGACTTGAATCAACATTTAAATGTTCATATTCAAAACAATGACACTGACCTTTTGTGTTTATTGCGAACTAAAAAAAATGTTATTGACCGTTTCTTTAGTGGCAGCGTCACTTTAAAACAAACCTTTAACAGCCCCGTTCCAATCATGGTAATTCACGATTAGCCAGACAGGTTTATCTCGGCAACTAATGCCTTTAGGAGTCACAAGAAACAGTTATCATCTAACAAAATGGAGTCTTTAACGCACTTATAACCCTAACGAAGAGAATGCTTTGAGGTCACCGGAATTCTATTTCCGTTTTACTATTCGCTGCTCTAACAGGATTAATTATTATTTCCAGCCAGTTGAAGGTATAGAGTTTCTTTGAACAGTCAGGCACAGACAAAGTGAAAGAAAAGCATATTTTATGCTAAATATCAGTATTTATCTTAATAAAAATCCCTAATTTTCAGAATGTAATAAAAACCTACTATCATGAAAAGAATCATTATACCAGTTGATTTTTCAAAGTATTCGGAATATGCTCTTAAAACTGCGGCCTCTTTGGCACGCAAGCATGGGGCTGAATTAACAGTCATGCACATGCTTGAGCTCTCCGAATCTATTTTCTCATCTTCTTCCAATGAAAAAAATGAAGAAACAGCTTTTATGCTGATGTTGGCTGATAAAGAATTCAAGAAATTTCTTGATAAGGACTACCTGGAAGGACTTACAGTTACTCCTGTCATTAAACACCACAAGGTTTTAAAAGAAGTGGATGAAGTGGCCAAATCAATTAACGCAGACCTGATTGTTATGGGTTCCAAAGGGCACAGTGATCACGACGGTGTGTTTACAGGTTCAAATACGGAAAAAGTTGTAAGACATAGTGACATTCCCGTTTTGGTAGTTAAAGAGGAACTAGACCACACCGATTTCAAGAATGTGGTTTTAGCTACCGATTTTGAAGAGGATAACGTGGCCGCCTCCAAAAATGCAGTAAACCTCCTGCAAAGTCTTGGTTGTGAGGTTACATTTTTACATGTGAACCTTCCAAACATTGGATTTTTGAGTACGGAAGAAATTGAAGAACGTCGAGATGCGTTTCTAGAACTTACAGGCCACCCGGAGTGGAGAGGTCATATCAAGTACGTTTCAGATTACTCAGTTGAGGATGGAGTACTGAAATATGCCGTTAAAACCAATGCGGATGCCATTGCAGTCATTTCACACGGAAGAACCGGTTTGAATTTATTCTTTGGAGGTAGTATTACCGAGGATGTTGTCAATCATGCCAAAAGACCTGTCATTGCTTTTAAACAATAGAATTAAGTTTAAAAAATTATACGATAGAAGCCTCCCCAAACAGGGAGGTTTTTTAGCTATGAATCGTGTTGAAATTGGTTTATATACTTGCCAACAACGATTGCCATAAGAATAACAATATAGAACTGACCTATAAGAGCCACAAGAATCGCAGCCTTTTGCGCAATTTCAGAAACGGGGACGACCTCACCATACCCAATGGTTAATAGTGTTACAAAGCTGAAATATAGTAAGCGTTGGGTTGGCAACTCATTGTCCCCTACCTCCTGAAATACAATACTACTAAAGGAGTTTGGTTCTACCAGCTCGATCACGAAAAATAAAAAGAAGGACAGGAGTCCAAGAGCCAAATAACCACAAATCAATCCGATGATCACATTTTTTTCAACCATACGAGCATTGGCCACCTGTTGAATAATTTCAAAGGTCACAATCCCATAGAAAATAAAATATGAAACAAGTTTAACAACCTTAATATTAATGCCTAAATTATAATTCACTGTGTCACTGAAAAGAATAAGCACATTTAAAGCCACCAAACCAATTAGAAATCTCATGAGTCTGGGCTTTTTATAAGTAAGAATGATTCCCGCCATGAGATTAATTATTAGGAGAATGGGTGAAATGAGATCCTCAAACCAGTTTCTCGGGAAAACGAGAGACCCAAATAGAATTAATAACAGAATGATCAATAAAAGTAGGAATCTCTGAGGGTATAATTTCAGGATAAGGTTATTCATAATCGCAGTTCATTTATGAAGGCAAAGACTCTTGTCAAGAGTTTACAGAGCAAATTCAATCCTAAAAATAGAAAATGTATGCACAATAATCGCTTTCAATGAATTAAAGTAACATTCCAATTTTTAACTTTGAAAAAAACAAAAAATGCAACACATTATCGATCGCTTTATAAGCTATGTTACTATTGACACAGAATCAGATTCAAAATCCAGCAGTACACCCAGCACAAAAAAACAGTGGGATTTAGCTAACAAACTTTACGAAGAGCTTAAACAAATTGGCATGGAGGATGTGAGTATTGACGAAAATGCGTACATCATGGCCACTCTTCCTTCTAACGTTGACTATCATGTTCCTGTTATAGGTTTTATAGCGCATTTTGACACCTCTCCCGATTTTAGCGGGAAAAATGTACAACCCCAGATCATAAGTAATTATGATGGTGGCGATATCGTCCTCAATAAAAAGGAGAATATTATTCTTTCGCCAAGTTATTTTGAAGACCTGTTACTCTACAAAGGACAAACGCTCATCACTACAGATGGCACCACGCTACTCGGTGCTGATGACAAGGCAGGCATCACAGAAATTGTTTCGGCAATGGAATTTCTCATCAAGCACCCCGAAATAAAACACGGCCCTATAAGAGTGGGGTTTACACCGGATGAAGAGATTGGTCGTGGCGCACATAAATTTGATGTGCAAAAGTTTAATGCTGAGTGGGCCTATACTATGGACGGAAGCCAGATAGGAGAATTGGAATACGAGAACTTTAACGCTGCAGCAGCCACTGTTAAAATAAAGGGTAAAATTGTACATCCGGGATACGCTAAAGGAAAGATGATCAATTCCATGTATTATGCCTGTGAATTCATCCAGGGACTACCATCACAGGAAGTTCCCGAAAAAACAGATGGATACGAAGGCTTTTTCCACCTGAATGCTACCGAAGGAAAAGTTGAAGAAACCACATTACATTATATCATAAGAGATCATGACAAACAAAAGTTTGAATCCAGAAAAAGGCTTTTTAGAATTCTGGCCGATGAATTAAACTCTAAATATGCCTCTGATCTCTATTCTGTTGAGATAAAAGACCAGTACTACAATATGAAGGAAATGGTAGAACCAGTAATCCATATTGTAGATATTGCCGAAGAAGCCATGAAGTCTCTGGGGATACATCCCATTATTAAGCCCATACGAGGAGGAACAGACGGTTCTCAACTTTCTTACATGGGCCTTCCCTGCCCCAACATTTTCGCAGGAGGTCACAATTTCCATGGTCGATACGAATATGTTCCAGTCGAAAGCATGGTCAAAGCAACAGAGGTCATATGTAAGATCGCTGAAATAACAGCAGAGAAATATCAAGCGTAATGAGTGACATAAGTACGGTTGAAGAATACATCGATCAATATCCTCAATGGTCCGAAGGTTTATCTCTCATTGCTGCTATTCTGGAAAGAACTGAAATGGTACCAACCATCAAATGGAATATGCCAGTATATACACTGAATCAAAAAAATGTTATTGGCCTTGGAGCCTTTAAATGGCACTATGGAATTTGGTTCTACAATGGTGTTTTTTTGTCTGACCCGGCTAGGGTACTAATCAATGCTCAGAAAGAAAAAACAAAAGCCCTGCGTCAAATGCGCTTTACAACTATTGACATTCCAGACAAGGCCCTAGTGGAATTTTATGTGTCCGAAGCGATTGATCTTGAAAAACAGGGAAAGAGACTAACAATAAAAAATCAGGGAACCGATCAATTGCAGGTTCCTGAACTTCTGAATGATATGCTCAACTCGGACCAAGGCTTTAAAACAAGGTTTATTGATCTGAGTCCATTTAAACAAAAAGAGTATTGTGAATATATTGATAGCGCCAAACGAGATCAAACAAAACAAACCAGGTTAAATAAAATTGTCCCAATGATTATGGCAGGAGTAGGCCTCAACGAGAAATACAGGTCATAAAAAAGCCGCTCGAAAGCGGCTTTACTTATTTTTTTGCTGGTACCGGTGCATTGAGCTTTTTACTCATTTCCATGGATATGGCAGACCGATCAAATTTGATCTTCCCCGCCATGGTTTCGATCACACAGCTATTATCTTTATCATTCAGATCCATGACCTTGCCATGCATACCACTTTTGGTAATGATCCGGTCACCTTTTTTTAACTCGGCAGCAAACTTTTTTTCCTGTTTTGCCCTTTTCATTTGGGGTGCGATCATAAAAAAATACACCACCGCAAACATCGCTATAAAAGGTAAGAACGTATTGAGTTGATCCATGAATTAATTATGGTTATGACCTTCGTGTCCTGGTTGAGTACTTGTTGTTTGGATGACTGGCCCTCCTTGCACGGCACTCGTAGAAGCGCCTGTATTGGCCGGTGTTGCCTTTGTTGCAGCATTCGGATCTTTTTCAACAAACGCAGTAATCTTTACAGCCTCTTTACCCTTTTCAGTATTGGTAGTTAAGGTAACTGTTTTTGACACCTTATTACCATTACCTTTTCCATTGAATTTCACAGTAAAAGTTCCAGTCTCTCCAGGAGCTACCTCTCGCGTCCAGTTTGAAGGAACTGTGCAACCACAGGTACTTTTGATATTACTTACCACCAACATTGAATTGCCTGTATTGGTATACTCAAATGTTGTTTCTACCGGTGTACCATTTTCGATGATTCCAAAATCATGCACCTCTTTATTAAATGCGATGCTGGGAAAATTTCCTGCATTTGCATCTCTTTCAGCGGCAATCGCCACATTTTCTGATTTTACTTTACTGGCCGCATTATCCTTGCAGGATGTCATGCCAATCATACATAAGACGCTAAGTCCTAAAATAACTTTTTTCATCGTTACTGTGTTTAATTAATAAGTAGATTTCGTTTTATGGGTTAAAAGTAGTAATAATTTTAGGGATTAAAAACTTTTTGTTTTAAGTTAACAACCCTGACCATCACTAATTTAGGCCTTATTTTCAGTTCATTTACATTAAGCCTCTTCCTGATTTTGGATACAAATTTTCAGATTTGTATTCCTTAACCGTCTTATCCAAAATACCATTAATAAAGTTACTACTTTTAGGCGTAGAGTACTCCTTTGCGATTTCAAGATATTCATTGATGGTTACCTTAACAGGGATCGAAGGAAAATTCTGCAGCTCGCATATTGCCATTTTAAGAAGAATTCCATCAATCAATGCCAGTCTGTCTGCATCCCAGTTCTTAGTTCGTTTAGCAACTTCACCATAGAGTAAAGACTCGTTTAATACGGTTTTTTCCAAAAGTTGAATACCAAAATCGTGGTCTTCCTTGTCTTTAAAAAGGTCTGGAAGGAAATAACGCTCAGATTTATTTTCCTTGTATTTTTTGATCCGTTTAACGATAAAAGTATTCACTACAGCATAATCGTCTGTCCAGGTGAGCTTTTTATCTTCAAAGTACTCATATAGCTTTTCGTTGGGAGCGATGACTTCAGAAAAAAGATCCGCTATAAACATCTTATCCTCTTGTAAATTTGAGGTTTCTGAGGACATGTACTGTCTGTATAATGGATGCTCAATTATGGCTTTGTAGAGAATTTCCACATATTCGAAATCCAACTCCCAGGTATTCAATCCTTTTCGAAGAATAGTGTCTTTTAGTAATTTATTAGCATTTAGACTTGTTAGGACCCTGTTGCGGACAAATTTCAGATTGGGGTTCTTATCTGTTTCCGTAGCAAGTTTCTTACGCTGAGTTTTTTCCAGTTGCTCTTCAAACCTGTTTTGAATGCTAATAAGCAGGGCTAGAATGTTCAAATAAAGGTCGAACATACCGTCCATACTTTTATTGAGAAATCCCTCCATTTGAGCAAAATCACTTATGTGTTTTCCTTCATTAGAGAATATGGTCTGCATTACCTTGATGCGTATATGCCTTCGATTGAGCATGTGTAAGAACTTGTTTTAAAAATCACAATAAAAAAAGGTGAAATGAAATTATTTCACCTGACAAAAGTAATACTTTTCACAATTAAATTCCCGATGACTTTCTAGGACTCGTTTTCCTTTTTTCGAGCTTCAATGCGTTCCTTGGCAATCCTCATCGCAGCTTCATTCGTGGTCAACTGACTAAGCTGAGCTCGTTCCAGAATTTCCAAAGTGGTATTGTAAATGTTTTCGGTTTTTCTCATGATTTCTGCTCTGCCATAGTCCTCCAATTCCGCATAAACATTGATTATGCCACCGGCATTTATTAAAAAATCGGGAGCGTACACAATATCGCGTTGCTGCAAGATGGCACCATGCTTAATTTCATCTTCAAGCTGATTGTTGGCTGCACCTGCTATGATCTTTGCCTTTAATTTTTGAATGCTAAAATCATTAATGGTAGCTCCTAAGGCGCAGGGTGCATAAATGTCCATTTCTTCGCCATACAAATCACTTCCTTCATATATACTAACCCCGTATTTACTTCTTATTAATTCAAGTCGCTCCCTGTTGATATCAGAGACCGTTACAAGTGCCCCTTCATTCACAAGATGCTCCACCAAAGCTTCTCCAACATTACCAATTCCTTCAACGAAAACCCTCTTGTCTTCCAAAATGTCCGACCCAAACTTGAACTTGGCTGCAGCTTTCATACCCATAAATACACCGTAAGCCGTAATTGGTGACGGATTACCTGCACCACCTTTACTCTCCGAAATTCCAGTCACATAAGGGGTTACTTCTCGCACCAGATCCATATCTTCAGTTTCCATTCCTACATCCTCCGCAGTGATGTACTTACCACTAAGCGAATGTACAAACTCACCAAAACGTTTCATTAATTCAGGGGTCTTCTGAGTTTTTGCGTCACCAATGATAACAGCTTTCCCCCCCCCTAAATTCAATCCCGTAATAGCCGATTTAAAGGTCATTCCTCTCGAAAGCCGCAAAACATCGTTGAGAGCCTCCCATTCATTGGAATAATTCCACATGCGAGTACCTCCCAAGGCGGGCCCTAGTACAGTGCTGTGAATGCCTATGATTGCTTTTAATCCAGTATCTTTGTCGTTACAAAAGACAATCTGTTCGTGATTATCAAAGGATGCCTGTCCAAAAACAGGATCCTGCATTAATTTTTCAGGGGTGTTAATGACGTCTGAAATCATTGAAGAATATAATTAGAGACTGATTGTACTATTTTTAAAACCAGCGCGCAAAAATAACCCTTAATTAGAGGATTAGCAAAATATTAACGATATAATACATTTATCACAATATTTTTGACCATCTTATTTTTCAATGAAAGCCCTTAAACACCTCAATAAATATTTTTTCAAGTACCGTTATAAACTTCTCTTAGGTATTTTCATAACAGTAGTTGCCAAAATATTTGCGCTTTTCACCCCACGTTTAATTGGGATGTCAATCAATGTTGTTTCTGACAGACTGCAGGGAAACATAACTGAAGCAGTCTTTAAACAGGAATTGATACTAAATATTCTTTACGTGATCGGGGCTGCTATTCTTGCTGGTGGATTTACCTTTCTTATGAGACAAACCATCATTAATGTTTCTAGATATATCGAGTATGATTTAAAAAATGAGATTTATGAGCATTATCAGAAGCTATCCTTAAACTTTTATAAGTCTAACAGAACTGGAGATCTTATGAATAGAATCACGGAAGACGTGAGTAAAGTAAGAGAGTTTGCTGGGCCTGCCATTATGTACAGCATCAACACGGTGACTTTGTTTGTGGTAGCCCTCATTTACATGATTCAGCAGTCTCCCGAGTTAACCGTTTATACAGTATTGCCTTTGCCTGTACTTTCTATCCTGATCTACAAAATAAGTCAGGTCATTAACAGGCGGAGTAGAGTTGTTCAGGAATCCTTATCAACCCTCTCTACTTTCACCCAGGAACGGTTTAGTGGTATTTCGGTGATCAAATCATATGGGATAGAGCCACTTACCAACCACAAGTTTGAAGTACTTGCTGAAGAAAACAGAGCAAAACAGATTAGTCTGAGCAAAATTCAGGCATTGTTTTTTCCTTTAATGATATTGATTATCGGGTTGAGTAATGTCATTGTCGCTTATGTGGGTGGCCTGCTCTACATCCAGGGTGAAATTCCACAGATAGGAACCATAGCAGAATTTCTTATCTATGTGAACATGCTTACCTGGCCGGTTGCAGTGATAGGATGGGTCACCAATCTGGTACAGCAGGCCGAGGCCTCTCAAAAAAGAATCAATGAATTCCTAGAGCAGGAACCTCAAATCAAAAATACAGTTCAGCAGTTATCAGAAATCAAGGGTGCCATTGAATTTAGAGAAGTGTCCTACACCTATCCGGACACTAATATTCAGGCCCTGAAATCACTCAGTTTTAAGATAGCTAAAGGGAAGACTTTGGCCATACTTGGAAAAACGGGTGCCGGAAAATCAACCATTTTAGATCTGATAGGGCGCTTATATGATGTGGACCAAGGAACAATATTAATTGATGACACACCAATTACTGAGCTGAACCTTTACAGTCTTCGTGAAGCTATTGGGTATGTGCCCCAGGATGCTTTCCTCTTTTCCGATACAATTAAAACAAATATCAAGTTTGGTGATGAACACGCCTCAGATGAAGATGTCGTAAAAGCTGCTAAAAATGCAAAAGTTCATAAAAATATCAAAGGATTTAAGGATGGCTACAAAACAGTACTTGGTGAGCGAGGCATTACTTTATCCGGAGGACAAAAACAGCGAATCAGTATTGCAAGAGCCATTATTAAAGAACCTCAAATCTTACTCTTTGACGATTGTCTATCTGCAGTCGATACAGAAACGGAGGAACAA